>JAFGOC010000107.1 GCA_016926705.1 Dehalococcoidales bacterium
AGGCGCAGTGCTTCCGGCTCGGGTGATTGCTTGCTTAAGATATTCTTGATTTCTTCAATAGGTGAACTCACAAAAAGACCGCCTTTTTATACGGCGTTATACACACCCTACGTTTATCATCTTATATGTCTTTCGTCACTCCCACAATAGCTTTTTAGTCATGGCTAATATGTAAGGTCAAATATAAGGATAAAGATTTTGACCTTAAATCCGGATTACGGTTTTTAACGCATATTACATTACATAGTAAATAAGTAATATTTATTCAAAACTGATATAATTTACATACACGCTGATAGATATTGGCTTTTTTATGTTAAAATATTATGTTAAAATATTAGCGTAAGTCTTGACGGCAACGCCGTAACAACACTCGCCAAGAGGAGATGATATGAAAGAGTCAATCGATAACTTTTTGCATTATCTGGCGGTTGAAAAAGGATATTCCGAACATACCATTTCCGCCTACCGGAACGACCTTACGGGTCTGGCCGATTTCGCGGGTAAAGAAATGTCTATATCTTCCTGGGCTAATTTCAACAGGCAGACGATGTTAAGCTACATGCTTAATCTCAAAGAGCGAGGTTATGTGGCGACCACGGTGGCGCGCAAGGTGGCCGCCTCCAGGTCTTTCTTTAGCTTTCTCGTTGCGGAAGGCACCATCAAAACCGACCCCACGGAAAATATGAGCTCGCCGAGCGTCGGCAAGGCTTTGCCCAAGCCTATACCTATCAATCAGGTGCGCCTGCTGCTGGAGCAGCCCGCCAAACTTGATACGGCAGAAGCCAGGCGCGACCGCGCCATGCTGGAGCTGCTCTACGCCAGCGGCATGAGAATCAGCGAGCTGGTAGCCCTGAATCTCGGCGACGTTAATACGCGGGGCAATTACTTCGTGCGCTGCTTCGGCAAGGGCCGCAAAGAGCGTATTATCCCCCTGTATGAGAAAATCGCTAAGACGGTACAGGATTATATCGATGAAGACCGGCCCAGACTGGCGCACGGCAAGAAAGACACCGCCTTGTTCCTCAACGCCCGCGGAGAGAGACTCACCCGCCAGGGTTTCTGGCAAAAGCTAAAGGAATACGCCAAGACGGCTGGGCTGGGCTCTAAAGTCAGCCCGCATACGCTGCGCCACAGCTTCGCCACTCACATGCTTAGCGGCGGCGCCGATTTGAGGTCGGTGCAGGAACTGCTGGGGCACGCCAATATCTCCACCACCCAGGTCTATACCCACCTCACCACCGAGCAGGTCCGCCGTACTTATGATAAGTCGCACCCCAGGGCCAAGTAAGATTTTCAGGAGGCACACGATTGCCAGCTAAATCTAAACACGGCAGAGGCAAGCACCATCGCGGTAAGAAAAAGAGCAAGTTCAGGCAGGCTCGACCGGCTGCAAGCTTACCACAGGAGACCTCCGAAAATATCACTCGGGCCGACGCTCCGGTATCTGCTCCGCCGGCAGCCAAAGCCCATGTCTCCAAAAAAGCCGCGGCTTCGGCGGCGCTGCCCCTGCACTATGAATTTATCAGCGGCGACCTCAAGAGGATTGGTATCTTAACGGGCATCGTCGTCGTCTTATTAATCGTAGCGTATTACATTTTCACCTAGTTTTTACAGCTCTATGAAGGACTACGCGACGGCAAGAGCCGGATTGATAAAGCAACTTGCTGCTGAAATTAGGGATAAGCGGGTTCTGGCAGCCATGGCGCACATCCCCCGCGAGCAGTTCGTACCCCCGCAAAACCGCCACCTGGCTTATGAAGACGGCCCGCTGCCCATCGGCCACGACCAGACCATCTCCCAGCCCTTTATTATCGCCCTGATGACGGAGGCGCTGGAGCTTAAGGGGAATGAAAAAGTATTGGAAATAGGCACTGGCAGCGGCTATCAAACGGCTATCCTCGCTGAACTGGCCGATATGGTAATTTCGGTGGAGCGTGTGCCTGCCCTGGCAGAGTCGGCGCGGGAAGTCCTGAACAACCTCGGCTATAAAAACGTTGAAATATACATAGCTAAAGAAACGCTTGGCTGGCCGGAAAAAGCGCCTTATGATGCTATCATGGTTACCGCTGGCGCGCCGGATATATCCGCCGACCTGCTGTCGCAGCTGTCTGTCGGCGGACGCATGGTCATACCGGCCGGTTCTCGCTATGTCCAGGAGCTTTATAAAGTGACCAGGCAAAAAACTAAGAACCGTGTTGAAAAGCTCGGCGGCTGCCGTTTCGTCGCTCTAATCGGCAAAGGCGCCTGGGATAACTAATCGCCATACATACGGAGGGAGAAAATGGATATCTTTGAAGCTATAAAAAACAGGAGAAGCATCCGGCACTACAAGCCCGACCCCGTCGATGATAAGACAGTGGAGAAAGTCCTCGAAGCCGCCCACTGGGCGCCCTCATGGGGCAACCAGCAGTGCTGGCGCTTTATCGTGGTGCGCGACCCCAAGAGCAAGTCCGATATCGCCGATACCCTTAATAAAGTGATGGTTGATAACGAATTGGTGGAGAACGCCTCCGCCGGCGCCATCAGGCATGCCCCTGTGTTAATCGTCATCTGCGCCGAAAAAAGCCAGGCCGGCCGCAGCGCCGATGGCGCTCTTTGCAACGAAAAGGGAGAGTACTGGTACATGTTCGATATCGCCCTGGCGGTGCAGAACCTCACCCTCGCCGCCCACGCCCTTGGACTGGGCACCGTAATTGTCGGCGGCTTTAATGCCACTAAAGTAGAGAAAATACTCGGCGTAACCGGCGACTGCACTGTGGTTACCATGACGCCCCTGGGCATACCCGCCACCAGAGGTCAGGTATCCCCCCGTAAAAAGCTTTCTGAAGTCATATTTATGGAAAAATTTTAATATTGGATAGGAAAAAGTATGGATTTATTTGAAGCTGTAAAAAACAGGAGAAGCATCAGGCGCTATAAACCCGACCCCGTTGACGATAAAAAAATAGAGGCTATTTTAGAAGCCGGCCGCTGGGCGCCCTCGTGGGGCAATTCCCAGTGCTGGCGTTTTATCGTTGTCCGCGATACTAAGCTAAGGGCGCAAATTGCCGATACGCTTAAGAAAATCAAGCTGCCAGACAAGGAGCTTCCTAATCCGGCCGCTGGGGCTATGAATACGGTCCCCGTGGTTATCGTCGTCTGTGCCAGAATCGGCAAGGCCGGCGCCGGTCACGGTGCCCCCGGCAGCAAACCCGAATACGTGACCGACAAAGGTGACTGGTTCATGTTCGATACCGCTCTTGCCGTTCAGAACATGGTGCTGGCTGCCCACGCGCAGGGACTGGGAACGGTCATCATCGGCGCCTTCGACGCCGCTCGGGTGGAAAAAATTCTTGACGTCCCCGAGGGCTATCGCGCCGTTACTCTGTTCCCCCTCGGCGTCCCCGAACATGAAGGCAAGGCTCCGCCCCGTAAAGAGCTGTCCGAGATTGTTTTCAAGGACAAATTCGTTAAGTAGCCTGGCACTCCCCGCATCATCGTGTCTCACGCCGTGCGCACGCTTGCCGTACTCGACCGACTGCGGTTATAATGATAATCGAAGATTCTAGAGAGCAGGTGGTTTCATGCCTAAATACGGACTTGATAATATTCACAATGTAGTTTTGTTGTCCCACGGCGGTGCGGGCAAGACCTCGCTTTCCGAGGCGATGCTTTTCAACGCCGGCGTGGTCAAGCGCCTGGGTAAAGTTGATGATGGGTCCACGGTATCCGATTATGACCCCGATGAAGCCCGGCGGCGCATCAGTATCAATCTGTCTTTATTGCCTCTAAACTGGAAGGAACGCAAAATAAATATCATTGATGCCCCCGGATACACTGACTTTGTTGGTGAGGTAAAGGCTGGCATGCGTGTCAGCGAGGGGGCTATTATCGCCGTATGTGCCGCCTCTGGCGTGGAAGTCGGCACCGAGATGGTCTGGAGTTATTGCGAAGAAGCTAAACTCCCCAGACTGGTTTACATCAACAAGATGGACCGCGAGAATGCCGACTTTTTTAAAGTCGTTGAGGAAATTCAAACTAAACTGGGTAAAAAATGCTACCCGGTGCAGGTAGCCGTCGGTGCCAGCGCCGGATTCAAGGGCGTGGTCGACCTGCTCACGATGAAAGCCTATACCGGCTCGCCGTCCAAGGAAGCTGAAATACCGGCGGAGATTAAGTCCAAGGTGGACACTTACCGCGAAAAGCTTGTTGAGTCCATCGCCGAGATGGATGATAAGCTCATCGAGAAGTATCTCGGCGGCGAAGAAATTACTCAAGAAGAACTTACGAAGAGTTTACGACTGGGCGTCATCAGCGGCAAAATCGTGCCCATACTGGCAGGCTCGGCGTTGCTGAATATCGCCGTCGACCGCGTGCTTGATGCCATATATGAATATCTACCCCTGCCCAAAGAGCAAAAAGTTGCTGTTACAGGTGGCGCCGTTGAACCGTCGGAAAGCGCGCCTCTGGCTGCCCTCGTTTTCAAGACCACCGCCGACCCTTATGTCGGTAAACTTACCTACTTCCGTGTCTACAATGGTGTTTTCACCAGCAACTCGCAGGTATTCAATTCCAGCCAGAACGCCGCCGAGCGTATCGGGCAGCTGTATTTCATGCGTGGTAAAACACAGGAGCCGGCGACGGAAGTCAAGGCCGGGGATATCGGAGCGGTGGCAAAATTGAATGTCACTGTCACCGGGGATACCCTTTGTGCCCAGGAAAAGCAGGTAAAACTCACCCCCATCAAGTTCCCAACCCCCATCTTCCGCGAGGCCGTGTATCCTAAGAGCAAGGCCGATATCGATAAAATGAGTTCGGCGCTCTCCCGCCTTACCGAAGAGGACCCCACTCTTAAAGTCCACCGCGAGCTGGGTACCGGCGAGACTATTCTTTCCGGCATGGGTGATACCCACCTTTCCGTGGCGGCGGAAAAGATGCAGCGCAAGTTCGGCGTCAATGTCGAGCTGTCTATACCTAAAGTTCCCTACCGCGAGACCATCACGGCGCCTTCCAAGGCTGAATATAAGCATAAGAAGCAGTCCGGCGGCCATGGCCAGTTCGGTCACGTTTTCCTTGAGCTCGAGCCGCTGCCGGACCGCGGCGAGAATGAATTCGCCGAAAAAATCGTCGGCGGTTCCGTTCCCAGGAACTACATCCCGGCCGTGGAAAAGGGAGTGGTGGATGCCTATTCCGAAGGCTGTCTGGCAGGGTATCCGGTTATCGGCGTGAAAGCAACCCTCTACGACGGCAGTTTCCACCCCGTCGATTCTTCGGAAATATGTTTTAAAATCGCTGGGGCTGGAGCCTTCAAGAAAGGACTGGCGGAAGGACAGCCTATTCTGCTCGAGCCTATAATGAATCTCAAGGTGACCGTCCCCAACGACCTTACCGGGGATATCATCGGCGACCTCAATACCAAGCGCGCCCGCGTCATGGGCATGAACCCGGAGGGCGACACAAATGTTATCGAAGCCCAGGTGCCCCTGGCGGAAGTCCAGCGCTACAGCATCGACCTCAAATCGATGACGCAGGGCCGAGCCACCTATACCGTGGAGTTCGACCATTATGAAGAGGTCCCCGCCAATATCACCCAGAAGCTGGTGGCACAGAAACAGGCGGAAAAAGAGAAGGCGTAAAAGAGATAGCCTTTTACCCCTTTGCTTGCCCACTGGTCCCCTTTGTCATGCTGGAGCGTAGCGAAACATATCAGGGCGGGGCATTGCTTCACCCCCTTTCCTGTCTCTCTCTTTCTTAAAGAGGGATTAAAAAGGATTTCAACCAGCGTCATTCCCGACCTGCTCGGGAATCCATTCCTTTTACCCCTTTGTCATGCTGGAGCGTAGCGAAGCATATCAGGGCGGGGCATTGCTTCACCCCCTTTCCTGTCTCCCTCTTTCTTAAAGAGGGAGACAGGGAGTTTTCTCTCCTTGCCTTCCCCACAATGATGACATACCAATCCCGGTTATGAACCTGCAACAACATCCTCCCCCCTTCATGAGGGGAAAGTCGGAGAATGAATTAGCCCACAAACCATACCGGCGCAAGCCGGTATCCAGTTACTTTAGGTTTGCTTGATTGTGGCTTAAAGCAGGTACAAGCTGTCTGTATTACTGTAGATACAGGCTTTTTTATAAGATAATTATTAGCATATTAAGAAGCCATCAGCTCTTTAAGCCTGGCTGTAAACGCCGGCAGTACCTTTTTCCAGTCCCCCGCCACCCCGAAACGCGCGTAGCGGAAGATATTGGCTTCTTTATCTTTGTTAATCGCCATAATCGTCTTGGCGCCGGAGCACCCGCTCATGTGCTGGCTGGAGCCTGATATAGCCACGGCAATATATACATCCGGCGCGATTATCTTTCCCGTTAGTCCCACCTGCGATGTGTCCGGTATCCAGTTGTTGTCGCAGGATGGCCGGCTGCCGCCCACGGCGCCTTTCAGCAGCGCCGCCAGTTCCTCCAGTTGCTTGAACCCCTCCGCGCTGCCGATGCCCCTCCCCCCGGAAACCACTATCGCCGCGTCTTCTATTTTCATGCCCGCCACTTCCTCTGCCACTCTTTTAACTATTTTAGTCTTAACGGCAGCGGCATCGATTTCAGCCTTTATATTCACTACCTCCCCCTTGCGGGAAGCGTCCGGCTCTAAGGCCGTCATAGCCTTGGTGCGTATGGTCGCTATCTGGGGGTCCGTCTCGGTGACGAAGACCGCCTGGGCATTGCCTCCGTACACCGGCTTGGTCTGCAGCAGCCTCTTCGATTCGCCATCGATGTCCAGGTCTACACAGTCCAGTATGGCCGCCGTTCCCAACCGGAAGGCCAGCCTCGGCGCTAGCTCCCTCCCCCCATCGGTCTGTCCCATTATCATAATCAGGGGCTTAATTTGTTTAGCCGCGCTCTCCAGGACGCTTACGTAGATATCCGGTTGATATTCTTTAAGCTGCGTGTTCTCTATGGCATAGACCTTGTCCGCCCCGGCGGCGATTGCCTGCTGCGCGTAATTCCCCACCCCGCTGCCCAGTATGATGGCCGCTAGTTCCTGCCCCAGACTGTCCGCCAGCTTTCTGCCGATGCCCAGGCCCTCGGCGGCGATGGGCATAATTTTATCGTCCTTTATTTCACAGTAAACCGCTACCCCTTTGTTTTCGGACATCGCTGGTCACCTCAAAATTACTATAATATCTTGGACTCCCTTAGCTTGTTGGCGAGCGTTACCGCCATTTCTTCCGCTGTTTCTCCATCTACGAACTCGCATTTGCCTTCGTGGACAGGCTGGAATAGCCTGCGGAGTTTCGTCTTGTTGCCGGCCGGCAAATCAAGGCCGATATCGCCGGGTTTCCAGATAACCGGCTCTATCTTTTTCGCCGCCATAATCCCTTTGATGGTAGGATACCGCGGCTCGCCGATTTCGTTGCTTACGGTCACCACCGCGGGCAGCGTTGACTCTATAACGTCATATCCGGTCAAAGTAGCCCTCTCTACCTTAAGACTGCTGTCGGATGCCTCAATCTTGCGTGCTATAGTGATACAGGGCAGTCCCAGTATTTCCGCGATAGCAGGGCCGGTCTGTCCGGCGTTGGTATCGGATGCCTCCCGGCCGCACAGAATAAGGTCGTAGCCCCCCTTTTTCTTAATCGCCAGTGATAACGCTTGAGCTGTCGTCAGGCTATCTACCCCTGTAAATGCCTCGTCCTCTAGTAAAATAAGCTCGTCGGCCCCCATCGCCAGCGGCTTCTTAACGACCTCCCGCAGCAGGTTGACGCCCATCACCATTATCGTGATTGTCCCGCCCTTGGCTTCCTTGAGGCGTAAAGCCGCCTCGACGGCATACTCTCCGTAGGGGTCTATTACCGGCGGCGCGCCGTGCATTTCCGCCTTGTTGTTCTCGGTGTCTATCTTAAAGCTGGCTGGCGGCGCCTCGGGGTCGATGACCTGTTTCACGCATACGATTATATTCATCGGCACAGTCCTTTGCTAAAAATGCTGTGGGATTCAAACTTAATTTATCATTGTATTCATTGCTGTGTCAAACGTATTGTTGCCATCCGTTCGATGCCGGCAAGGTCTTTCTCAATCTTAATTTCCGCCGATGGAAAATATTTATGTAAAATACCTTTTACTGCCTCTCCCTGGCCCTGCCCTATTTCCAGGATTAGAGTCCCGTTAGCCTTAAGCTTGTTCCCTGCCCCGCTACACAGCCCCCCGATTTTATCCAGCCCTTTTTCCCCCCCATTCAGCGCCTCCGCTGGCTCATAACTCAACGGCCCTTTATCGGGTATATCCCTCTGCCTCACGTACGGCAGATTAGCGATTATCATGTCGACGGGCTCCGGCAGAGGCTCCAGCAGGTCGCCCCTTAAAAACGTCATTCTATCTTCTGTGCTATGATTGACGCCGTTTTGCCTGGCTGTCTCTACGGCTTCGGTGTATATGTCAGTAGCGTAAATTGTCACCGAAGGTAAATTGACCGCCATACTCACGGCGATTGCCCCGCACCCCGTCCCGATATCGGCTATTTTTAAATACCCGTTTTCACGGCACAGGCTGATAGCCTTATCCACCAGCAGTTCCGTTTCAGGACGCGGTATTAACACATGCCGGTTGACTCTAAAGTCAAGTCCGTAGAATTCCCTGTGCCCCGTGATATAAGCCGTGGGCTCGCCCTTTGACCTCCGGGCAATCAATTTCATAAAAAGTTGCCTCTGCTCAGGGCTTATATCGGCATCGAGAGAAGCCAGCAGCCGGGCGCGGTCGATTCCCAGTACGTGCCTTAAAAGGACTTCGCTTTCGATTGAAGCGTCTTCGATATCATTTCCTGCGAGGAGCATTCTGGCTCGAAACAGCGCCTGTTTTATATTCAAACCTTCTGTTCCTCAAGCAGTCTTTCGTGCTCGGCGGTCGCCAGTGCATCTACGAGTTCGCCGATTTCCCCTTCCATGAAGCGCGGCAGGTTATGCAGCGTTATGTTGATGCGGTGGTCGGAAACTCGGTCCTGCGGGTAGTTGTAGGTCCTTATCTTTTCGGCGCGTTCTCCGGTGCCCACCTGCGAGCGGCGCTTGGAAGTGATGGCTTCCTCCTGCTTTCGTCTCTCTTCATCTAGCAGTCGCGTACGCAGTACGGATAAAGCCTTGACTTTATTCTGAAGCTGCGAGCGCTCGTCCTGGCAAACAACAACCATGTTCGTGGGCAGGTGCGTTACGCGTATGGCTGTGGCAACCTTGTTGACATTCTGGCCCCCCGCCCCGCCGCTGTGAAAAACGTCTATCTTTAGGTCGTCGGGGTCGATATCTATGTCCACCTCCTCCGCCTTGGGCAGTACCGCCACCGTGGCCGTGGATGTATGTATCCTGCCGGAAGCCTCGGTGACCGGCACGCGCTGTACCCGGTGCACCCCGCTTTCATATTTTAGTCGACTATAGGCGTTTTTGCCTCTT
The DNA here is from genome assembly GCA_016926705.1 of Dehalococcoidales bacterium. GTDB lineage: Bacteria > Chloroflexota > Dehalococcoidia > Dehalococcoidales > RBG-16-60-22 > RBG-13-51-18. Next base: position 9,413 of record JAFGOC010000107.1, read on the forward strand.
ACCTCGAATATGATTTCCTTGAATCCGCCGATGCCGCTCTCGCTGGTACTTATAACGTCGGTTTTCCAGCCCTGGCTCTGCGCGTACCGACTGTACATGCGGTAAAGGTCGGCGGCGAATAGCGCCGCCTCGTTGCCCCCCGTCCCGGCCCGTATTTCCATGATAATGTCCTTTTCGTCGTTGGGGTCTTTAGGCAGCAGGGCTATCCGCAGTTCCTCGGTCAGCTGCTCCACCTGCTCCTGTAAAGCGGCGCTTTCCTGCTTAATCAGAGTATTCATCTCTTCGTCGTTTCCGGCGGTGTTCATCGACTTCACGTCGTTGAGCTCTTTGGAAAGCTTTTTATACCTGCGGTATTTCAGGACGACGTCTTCGAGCCTGGCACGCTCTTGTGACAGCGCCTGTACCCGGTCGATATCGGTTGCCACCTCCGGCTGTGACAGCTCTTCGTCGATTTCCCGGTATCGTTTTTCGATTTTATTGAGTTGCTCTATCATTTCCTGTCCTGTCCTCTACAAAATTATAGCACAGCCTCGCAGGGCTCTCAAAGCTATCTTAATTGACATTTTACGCTCCGATGAACTATAATCAAACGTGTTTGTCGCACCGTTAAACGGCGGTTCAGTGATAAAATCTATATGTTATCGTTTCTTTTCTTAGACCCATTATGCATGCCCCTTTTCCCCGGGTGCCATGTTTCAAATTAGATTTAAAGGAGCCGGACGATGACCATCACAGAGGTACTCGCCAGAAATGCCAGGCTGACCCCCGACTCTATCGCTCTCGTAGAAGTCACCCCCAGCACAGGTTTTAGGAAGGAACTCACCTGGAAACAGTTCGATGAAAGGGCTAACCGGGTAGCTAATTCCCTTATCGACCGCGGTATTAAAAAGGGCGATGTTGTTATGCACCTGATGATGAATTCGCTTAACTGGCTGGAAGCCTATTTCGGTATCTTGAAGACCGGCGCTATTGCCGCGCCGCTTAACTTCAGGTTTATCGCCCGGCAGATCAAGTACTGTGTTGATATCGCCGAACCGAAAATCATGGTTCTCGACGAGAGTTTCTCGGAGAGAGTCTCGGAAATCCGCGATGGCCTCAAGACTATCAAACACTATTTCTATGTCGGCGATAATCTGCCGTGGGGCATGGAGCCTTTCGAGGACGCTCTGGCAAAGGCCTCTACCGCCGCTCCCGATATCCAGCTTACCGGTGAAGATGAAGCCGGCCTGTACTTTACCTCCGGCACTACCGGCGACCCCAAGGCTACCCTGCTGTGCCACCGCAGCCTTGAGCATACCGCTGTCAACGAGAACTTCTCCCACCGGGAAAACCGCAGCGACTGCTTCCTGCTTATCCAGCCCCTCTACCATACCGGCGGCAAGATGCACTGGTTCGGCAGCCTTATGGGAGGCGGCAGGGCTGTCATGACTACCGGCGGCGAAAGAGTGACCGCCAAACTAATTCTGGAACTGTACAGCAAGGAAAAGGTCACTATCAGCATGCTGCTCGTGCCCTGGCTTCAGGATATTGTCACCGCCCTTGAAAGAGGCGAACTCAAGTTGTCCGATTACGACGTCAGCTCGCTGCGGCTGGTCCATTCCGGCGCCCAGCCTATTCCGCCGGTGCTTGTAAGGCGTTTCCTTAAGCACTTCCCCAATATCCAGTACGAGGAAAACTACGGCCTCACCGAGTCCTCCGGGCCCTGCATGCACCTGGGTCTGGAGAACCTGCATAAACTCGGCTCTTTCGGCTACCCAAGGCTTAACCTTGATGCCCGTGTGGTTGACGAAAAAGGCAATGATGTGCCGCCCGGCACCGTTGGCGAAATAATCATCCGTGGCGCCAATATTATGAAAGGCTACTATAAGAACCCGGAAAAGACCGCCGAAACGCTGAAAGACGGCTGGCTCTATACCGGCGACCTCGTCAAGCAGGATGAAGAGGGATTTATCTCCTATATCGACCGCAAGAAAGACCTTATCATCAGTGGCGGCGAAAACATCTACCCCGTCGACCTTGAGTCTGTGCTTATCGGCCAGCCCAAGGTCAAGGACGTGGCCATCATCGGCGTAGCCGATGAAAGGTACGGCGAGGTTGTCGCCGCCATCGTCCAGCCCAAGGAAGGCATGGAGGTTACCGAGGCGGAAATGCGGGCTTATTACGAGCCTAAACTCCCCAAGTACGCCTGGCCCAGGATTATCCTCTTCGGCGACGTGCCGCGTAACCCCACCGGCAAGATAGAAAAGCCTAAGTTGAGGGAACGTTATAAAGACGTAAGATGGGACTCTAAAAAATAACAATTCTTTCCGATAGGAGATTTAAAAATGGACTTCAAAGATTGCGTTAAATTCGCTAATGACAACAAGACCTGCTACCTTGCTACCGTCGAGGGTGACCAGCCCCGGGTTAGGGCCATGGGCATGTGGTATGCAGACGAGACCGGCTTTTATTTACAGATGCAGTCGGTCAAGGCCGTTGCTAAACAGCTTGATATGAACCCGAAGGTGGAAATCTACTTCCAGGCTAAGGATTTCAGTAAGGTCATGCGCGTTTCCGGCAAGACCAGACCCGTCACCGATGCCAAAATCAGGGCCAGGTGCATCGAGGAAAGACCCTTCGTCAAGAACTTCGGTATCACCACGCCTGATAATCCCCTGCTGGCTATCTATCAGGTTTACACCGGCGAGGCTTACTTCTGGACCATGGCTGACACTATGAAAGAGGCCGACCTGCCCAGAATTAAATTCGGGAAATAACGGGGGCAATACTATTTTTGCTGTTTAATTAACCGTTTACAAATTTAGGAGTGGACATTAAGGTAAAATCATATTATAATCTTGAATAACCATGTTCTTGAAATTAGAAATGGTAAAATAGAATAGAGCAGGGGGTTGGTATCTCCTGCTCTTTTGTTTTATAACGTATCCAAATTAGCCGGCGGGGTTTTGTAATATAGCCCCCGGAAAAATATAAATTTAAGACTTACAGGGAAAGGGGGAAAATGTTACAAGTACCAGGAATACCAGGGATTTTCTGGATAGTGCCTGCGGCGTGCGTCATTACCGTCATCTTTGCCCTCCTGCTAATCAGGAACGTAATGAAACGCCCCACAGGCACGCCGAAAATGAAGGAAATCGGGGATATTATCTTTAAAGCCGCCTGGGCTTTCCTCAAACGCCAGTACAGTACCATCGCCATATATTCGGTGGTAATTGCCGTTATCATCGGCGTGCTGGTAGGCGTTCTCGGGCACACCGGTGTGGACCAGCACGGTTACAGCAATCTTGACGTCGGCTGGCGTACGTCGATTGCTTTTCTCGTCGGCGCTTTCTGCTCCGGCCTGGCGGGTTTCATCGGCATGTACATCGCCGTGAAATCTAACGTGCGCTGTGCCGCGGCCGCCCAGAAAAGCCTCAAGGACGCCGTCGAGGTGGCCCTGCGCGGCGGCGCGGTCTCGGGCTTCTTAATCACCGCCCTTAGCCTCATCGGCGTGACCGTCATCTTCTTCGCCTACGGCGGCAACAATAACCCTGATGTTGCCCCGCATCTTATCGTTGGCTTCGGATTCGGTGCCAGCTTTGTCGCCCTGTTTGCCCAGCTGGGCGGCGGTATCTACACTAAAGCCGCTGACGTCGGCGCCGACCTTGTCGGCAAGATTGAGTCCGGCATCCCGGAGGACGACCCGCGTAATCCGGCCGTTATTGCCGACCTCGTCGGCGATAATGTCGGCGACTGCGCTGGCCGTGGCGCCGACCTCTTTGAATCGACGGCGGCAGAAAACATCGGCGCCATGATTCTTGGCGTCTTCGCTTATCTGGCTACGGGTAATGTAGCCTGGGTGCTGTTCCCGCTCTGCGTCCGCGGTTTCGGCATGATTGCCAGCATCATTGGTCTGCTCTGCGTCAGGGCTAAAGAGAGTGAAAATGCCATGAACGCCCTCAACCGGGGCTATTACGTGGCTATTGCACTCTCGATAGCCGGCCTGGCGCTTACGGTTTACTACATGCTGGACAACTGGTGGCTTTTCGGCGCGGGAGTAGTCGGCATTGCCGCCAGCATCGTCATCGTGTTCATTACACAGTACTATACCGAGTCGCGCTACCGCCCGGTAAAGGAAATCGCCGAGGCTTCTAAAACAGGCCCGGCCACTAACATTATCATGGGTATATCGGTGGGATTCTCCACCACCTTTGCTACTGCGGTCGTTATCGGCGTATCGCTGCTGCTTGCCTACTGGATGGGCGACCAGAGTGGTATCCAGGGGGCCGGGGCTTTCGGCACTGCCGTCGCCACGATGGGTATGCTGATGACCTGTCCCTATGTCTTGTCGATGGATACCTTCGGGCCCATTACCGATAACGCTAACGGCATCAACGAGATGGCCGGCGCCGGCCCCGATGTGCGTAAAATCACCGACCGCCTCGACGCCGTTGGCAACACCACCAAGGCCCTTACCAAGGGCTACGCCATGGTCTCGGCGGGTCTGGCCGCCTTCCTGCTTTTCCAGGCTTATCTGGACAGGGTCTCACTCATCAAGTTCGGACAGGAAGGACTGTATAATATCGTTAATATAGCCCAGATTGAGGTCTTCGTGGGCGCTTTGCTTGCGGTTATGATTGTCTATCTCTTCAGCTCTTGGGCTATCAAAGCGGTCGGCAAGACCGCCTCGAAAATTATCGAGGAGGTCCGTCGCCAGTTCCGTGAAGACCCCGAAATTCTTAATCCCAAAGACCCTAATAATCCCCACCAGCCCGACTACGGAAGGGCTGTGGATATCACCACCCGCGCCGGCCTGCGGGAAATGATTGCCCCCGGACTGCTGGTGGTATTAAGTCCAATCGTCATTGGGGTTGTATTCAGGTATCTGCCGCTGGACTATGATGCCGCGATGGTCGTTGCCGCTGTGCTGATGGTGGGCACTATCGGCGGTATCATGATGGCGTCCTTTATGAACAACGGCGGCGGCGCCTGGGATAACGCCAAGAAGATGATTGAGGACGGCCAGCTTAAGGACGAAAACGGTCAGGTGTTGGGTAAAAAGACCTTCGCTCATCAGGCGGCTGTCGTCGGCGATACCGTCGGCGACCCCCTTAAAGACACCGCCGGGCCCTCCCTGCACGTGCTGGTCAAGCTCCTCGCCACCATCACGTTAGTGATGTGCCCGCTATTTATCTAAAGTCAATAAAGGGGCGGGCTCAACCCCCGCCCCTTTACCCCCAATCGTCATTCCCAACTTGATTGGGAATCCAGTCTCCTTTCCCCCCTTGCCTGCCCTCCGTAGCTTTAGCGCAGGAGGGTCATGCTGGAGCGCAGCGAAGCATCTAGGAATTGTTGGGCGTATCCCCATCCCGTCTCCCCCTTTCTTAAAGGGGGATTGAGGGGGTTTTCCCCTGTCATGCTGGAGCGCAGCGAAGCATCTCAGGGCTGGGTGGTTATTCACCTCACCCCTTTTG
>JAFGOC010000108.1 GCA_016926705.1 Dehalococcoidales bacterium
GGGTCGCATAGTGGCCTAGTGCGGGCGCCTGCTAAGCGCTTTCCCTGGGTAACTGGGGACGAGGGTTCGAATCCCTCCCCCTCCGCCGGATTAAGTAGTTAGTAGTTTATAGTGAGTAGTTTCGGTACTACCCCACCCTAATTACAAAATACACTTCCTCACACAAAATACAAATATGTTTGATTTTGAAAAAAATTGATAGCGAAATTGACGTGGTAATTTATAAAATTTTTGGACTTACTACAGAAGAAATAAATGTAATTGAATCAACATAATTTATGAATATAAAGACATCAACATTTATTCCTCAGCAGGTACTAAAAGAGATATTTCCATTAGTTTTGTCTTCGGGGACAGACGTTTTACATAACTCAGATAAGTTAAAAAAATATAACCTTTCGCTAAGAGAGGTTTTCGGATTATGCATTCTTTCAATATTTAGGAGTATTTTAGAGCCAGATAAAAAGTGGGTTTTTACAACCGATCCACAAATATCTGATGACGGGGCAGTTGCTACTATCGATGATAATAATAAGATAACTTATTATGAAAGTGTAGAACAGGTTTATTTGCCCGGCCATTTTTTGAAAAGAAACGATAATCAAAGCATGAATGACTACATACTTGAACATATTTCTAGAACGAAAAATAAAGGTTCGGAATATCAAAAGAACAAAACTTTGTTTATATTGAGCGATATTAAATCTGGTAGCTCCCACGATATTTTTGAATGGCAGGATTTTGTAAAAAAGTTTTTTGCCAAAGATACTTTCCTACATCTATATTTTTTGACATTAGTTGGTCGTGTTTCTGGAAATAATGAATATTATTGGCTATCATTTACTAATCAAAAGCATAGACAAAAATTAAACGGAGAGTTTAAATTCAAAGTGAAAAAAGACGGAGTTTTTGATTTTGAGTGCATTCAAGAAATAAATCTTTTGAAAAATAAATGAGTCGGCGCACCAGTTTCACTGGCACGAAATTCGGCGGTGGCGGAAAAATTTGTAATCGGAAAGCGAGGGCGGGCAAAAATTCCTTCTCCCCAATCACTGGAATAAAAACTATCCCTTGAGGATTCACACATGCCTACCTATCATATCTGGACAATAGGCTGCCAGATGAACAAGGCGGAATCAGAACGTATCGCCGCCCGCTTCGAGGAGCTGGGCTATTTGGAGGCGAAAAGCGCTAATGAAGCCGACCTTATCGTTTTGAACAGCTGCGTGGTGCGGCAGAGCGCCGAGGACCGCGTGTTCAACAAGCTCCACGACCTCAAGCACTTTAAGAAGGAAAGGCCGGAAATCCTGCTGGCCCTCACCGGCTGCATGGTCGATTCCGATACCGGCCGTTTGCACAGGAATTATCCTTATGTCAACTATTTCTTCAAGCCGGGGGACTATCCGCCCTGGCTGGAAAAAGCAGATGAGCCAACACTGCCACAACAACCATCGCCCAGCGTTTACATACCCATCAGCCAGGGGTGCGATAACTTCTGCTCCTACTGCATCGTCCCCTACCGGCGGGGCCGTGAGCGCAGCCGGCCTCTCGAGGAAATCGTCTGCGAGGCGGAGGAGCTGGCGCGGCGGGGGGCTAAAGAAGTAATCCTGCTGGGACAGAACGTTGACTCCTACGGGCACGACCTCGAGGGAAAACCTGACCTCGCCGACTTGCTGAAAGAACTGAATAAACTCGAGGGGCTGGTAAGAATACGCTTCCTCACCAACCACCCCAAAGACATGAGCCTCAAGCTTATCCACGCTATCGCCGGCCTGGACAGGGTATGCGAGCAGGTCAATCTGCCGGTGCAGGCTGGCAGCGACGCCATCCTCAAAGCGATGAAGCGCGGCTACACCGTCGACCAGTATAAACGGCTCGTGCGGCAGTTAAGAAAAGGGGTGCCAGGAATAGCCTTAAGCACGGACGTTATCGTGGGGTTTCCGGGAGAAAGCGAGGGGCAGTTTCAAGAGACGTATGACTTGCTCTCCGGGATAAAGTTTGATACAGTGCATGTAGCAGCCTACTCGTCGAGAGAAGGGACAACAGCCGCCCGCGAACTTGAGGACAACATACCCTCCGGCGAGAAAAAGGCAAGGCTGAATGAAATAGAAAATCTCCAGAAGCGGGTGCAGGCGGAAATCAACGCCCGCCTGCTGGGTGGAGAAACCGAGATACTGGTGGAAGGGAAGAAAAAGGGCAAATGGCACGGCCGCACGCGCACGGACAAGCTGGTATTTTTTAGCAGCGCCGGGGACTATCATGGGAAACTGGTTAAAATAAAGATAAACAAGACGAGTCCTTGGTCGCTGCAGGGCACGATAAATATGGAGGAAGCATGAATAAAATCTGGAAAACCGCAATCATCGCGGGACTGGTCATTACAGTCCTGCTGTTAAGCGCAAGCTGCCTGGGCACTTCGGCGCCTGCCGGAAGCGGCAACACCACCGGTGAACAGGGAAGCACCTGGGACAGCCTCTGGCCGATGCTTATCTTCCTGGTGGTGATTTTCGCCATGTTCTACTTCGTGATGATAAGGCCGCAGCGCAAGCGCCAGAAGGAACATCAAGAGATGATGGAAGGCCTGCACAGAGGGGATAAAGTCATCACCGCCGGAGGCATCTACGGGACAGTCGAGAGCGTCAGCGAGGACAGCGTAGTCATAAAAGTCGAGTCCGGCACAACGATGCGGGTCAGCAAAGCCAGCGTGGCCCTGCGGCGCGACGACATGGCAAAATGAGCACGGGCCAGCTTCCGGAAAAACAGGTCGAGGCGATTATCGAAATCGCTCTCGAGGAGGACGCCGGACAGGGCGACGTCACCAGCGAGGCTTTGATACCCACCGACCTAACGGGCAAGGCAACGATACTGGTGAAGGAAAAAGGCGTCCTGGCCGGTATTGATATCGCCAGGCGCGTCTTCCAGTATATCGACCCCACGCTGCAGGTAGAAACCCCGATTAAAGACGGGACACGGGTTAAACCCGGCGATATCGTCGCCACGATAGACGGCAGCGTAATCAGCATCCTCGAAGCGGAGCGCACCGCCCTCAATTTCCTCCAGAGACTAAGCGGCATCGCCTCACTGACGGCGGAATACGTCGATAGGGTCAAGGGAACAGAAGCCAGGATTTACGATACGCGTAAGACCACGCCCGGAATAAGGCTGCTGGAGAAATATGCGGTGAGGATGGGCGGGGGACAGAACCACCGGATGCACCTGGCGGAAGCCGTACTGATTAAAGACAACCACATCGCGGCAATGCGGGCAACGGGATTGAGCCTGACGGAAATCATAGCAAAAGCCCGTAAAAACGCCCCCGAGGGCACCACCGTCGAGGTGGAGGTTACCAGCGTAAATGAGGCGGAAGAGGCAATGAAAGCCGGGGCGGACATCATCATGCTGGACAACATGAGCGCCGCTGAAATGAAAAAAGCGGTGGAGAAGGGGGCGGGGAGGGTCAAGTTCGAGGCTTCCGGGAACATCACGCTGAAGAATGTCCGCCAGGCGGCGATGACCGGAGTTGACATGATATCCATCGGGGCGCTTACCCACTCTTACAAAGCACTGGACATCAGCCTTGAGATGGAAAGCCAGACTCTGAAACTGATTTGAAGTCCGGGGAGGATGGGAACTTATCCGAGCTTTTCGCGGCTATCCAGCATAACGGTTACCGGGCCGTCATTGTGGATTTCCACCTGCATATGCTGCTGGAAGCGTCCGGTAGCGACCTTCAGTCCGCTCTCACGCGCCAGTCCCACGGCATAGTTAAATAAGGCTTCAGCCTTTTCCGGCGAGGCGGCTTCTACAAAGGAGGGTCGGCGACCCTTGCGCGTATCGGCGAGGAGGGTGAACTGGCTGACGAAAAGGAGGTCGCCTTTTACATCGAGGGCAGAGAGATTGAACTTGCCCTGCGTATCGGTAAAAATGCGGAGGTTGACGATTTTCGGCACAAGGTACTGCGCGTCTTTCTCCGTATCGCCGACGGCAACCCCAAGCAGCACCACCAGCCCCTGCCCTATCCTGCCGGCCTCCTTGCCGTCAACAGTGACCGAGGCTTGACTGACCCGTTGCAGCAGCGCTTTCAATCCGTACTCTTCTTTGTTTCAGGTTTACTCTTGGTAGAATCAGGACTCTCTTTACTTTTGGTAGAACCATCGCTTTTACGATGGTCCGTCACGTAAAACCCACTCCCCTTGAAGATAACGGGAGCGGGATGAAAAACACGCCTGGCCTTCCTTTTGCAGCGCGGGCACTCCGCCTGTGGCTTATCGTGAAAGCCCTGCCTCACCTCAAAACGATGGTCGCAGTGTATGCATTCGTACTCGTAAATGGGCATATTATGTCACCTCAAAGGAATCGAGACTCTAATAATATTTTACATCAGTGCTACGTATGAGACAAGCGATGATATTGTTACCCCGAGCCGTTATTTGATATACTAGACAGGTACGCCCCCATCGTCTAGAGGCCTAGGACGGCGGCCTTTCAAGCCGTAAACATGGATTCGAATTCCA
>JAFGOC010000109.1 GCA_016926705.1 Dehalococcoidales bacterium
GACTGGCAGATTGAAGACCCGGAAGGAAAACCTGTTGGAAGAGTTAGAGAAATTAGAGAAGAAATTAGAAATAAAGTAGCAGCCCTTATTAAAGAACTAAACCACCCAGAAGCTCGCTTAGAATTGAAAGGGGGTGAAAAATGAAAAAATTCACTCTGGCGCTTATTGCCCATGACGCTAAAAAGGATGATATGGTGCAGCTGGTAAAAGCCCACAAGGATGACCTTTCCAGATTGACCCTGGTGGCAACGAGGAGCACCGGTCAGCTGGTCATGGCAAGGACAGAGCTTCCCGTAACTCTCGTGCAGAGCGTTCCGCTGGGCGGCGACCAGCAGATCGGCGCCATGGTCGCTAATGAGGATATCGACGCGGTAATTTTTCTACGCGACCCGCTGACCGCCCATCCCCACGAGCCGGATGTCTCAGCACTGCTCAGAATCTGTGATACTCATGAAGTCCCTCTGGCGACCAACGTGGCTACCGCCGAAGCAGTCCTGCATCTCTTAGCCGAGCACCCGGAAGCATTAAGCGGACATCACCTCGTCGCAGAATATCTCGATGAAATTGCGGCGATTCATAGTTGATATTGAAAGATAAATATAAAAGGAGAAAAATTGCTTAAATACATTAAAAGAGGAATCTTACCCCTGGTTCTGGTGCTGGTTGTTGCTGTTGCCTTTGTCGGCTGCAGCAGCGAGACAACCACGAACGCCACTCAACCGGGCACTACTACCCCGGCCAACACCACCCCCGCGCTTTCCGGTTCGTTCAAGATAATCGGGTCGAATACGGTCACTCCCTTGAGCGCGGTCTGGGCGGAAGCTTTTATGAAAGCCAATTCTGACGTCAGCATCGCCGTCAGCGGCCCCGGCTCCGGAGTCGGTATCGCCTCGCTTATCGACGGCACCACGGACATCTGCCAGGCTTCACGCGCCATCAAGTCGAGCGAAATCGACCAGGCGCATGCTAACGGCGTTGACCCCTATGAAATACAGGTCGCCAGCGATGCCCTATCTGTCATCGTTAATCCGTCCAATCCCGTATCCGAACTCACTATCGCCCAGCTTTCAGCTATCTATACCAACCAGATAACCAACTGGAAAGAGGTAGGCGGTAACGACGCGCCGATAGTGGTCATGGCGCGGGACACCAACTCCGGCACGCACGTGTTCTTCAAGGAACATGTTGTACAGATGGACGGGCTATCCACAAAGGATACTTCGCTTGAATACGGCGATAAGGTCCTGTTCCTCCCTTCAACCGAGGAAGGCGTTTCGCAGGTAGCCAGCAACCCCAACGGCATCTTCTACGCGGGATTGGGTTACGTTAACGAGACCGTAAAGGCGATCGGAGTGAAGAAAACCGCCGATGACATTGCGGTGCAGCCAAGTGTTGAGACAGCTCTAAACGGCACCTACCCCGTATCGCGGCCGCTGCTTTACTATACCGACGGCGCGCCCACGGGCCTAATCAAATCCTACATAGACTACTGCCTCTCGGCCGAAGGCCAGGAGGAAGTAGTGGCGTCCGGTTTCGTGCCGCTGGCTCAATAAGAATTGAATAAAAGAATAATGGTGCAGGAAAATACCACTGCCCCCGCAACCGCCGCTGGCTCCAATCAGGGGTTAAGGCGGCGGTTGCGGCTGGGCGAAAAAGTTATCGAAGGCTGGATATTACTGGCGGGACTGCTGGCGATAGTGGTCCTGCTGGGCATTATATTTATCCTTCTTAAAGAAGGTCTGCCTGTCTTTGCCCACACCCCTCCCTGGGAATTTTTATTCGGCACGAAGTGGTACCCCGTCTCCGACCCGCCTACCTTCGGCATCGCGCCTTTCTTCGTATCAACATTAATGATTACACTGATTTCCACTGTAATATCTGTGCCTATCGGCGTGGCCACGGCCGCCTATTTAGCTGAAGTAGCCCCCGTGAAGGTCAGGGAAGCGGTCAAGCCTATTATAGAAATATTAGCCGGCATCCCCTCGGTGATGATGGGGTTTATTGGCCTGGCGCTGCTATCGCCCTTCGTGCAGAGCCTCTTCAATCTGCCGACCGGACTGTGCGGCCTGACGGCCGCTATTATGCTATCAATGATGAGCCTGCCCATTATCGTCAGCGTTTCCGAAGATGCCATGCATGCCGTTCCTTATGAGTTTAAAGAAGCTTCTTATGCCCTGGGAGCGACCAGGTGGGAGACCATCTGGCATGTTTGTATACCCGCCGCCCTTTCCGGGATAGCCGCCGCCATCATGCTGGGAGTCGGCAGGGCTATCGGGGAGACGATGACGGTGCTGATGGTGGCAGGAGGCGCTCTGGCTGTGCCGGCTTCACCCACCGACCCCATGACCACCATGACCGCGGCCATTGCCTCCGGCATCGGCAACGCGGTGCGGGGTGGGCTGCAATATCAGGCTATATTCGCTGTAGGTCTTATATTGTTTATTCTTACACTTGCGGTAAATATCTTTGCTGAAAGGGTACTGGAACGACAGAAAAGGAAGTTTGCGAGGTAGATGCTAAGTGGCGATAGCTAAATTCGATACGCGCCGCATATCACAGCGCACCGCCTTTACTTTTTTGGGACTGGCAACGCTGATTACCGTCATACCGGTGCTGTTTATTATCGTCTATACCATCGTTCAGGGCGGCGGGGCGATTACGTGGGACTTTCTCTCCCAGTTTCCGTCGCAGGCGGGGAGGGCGGGCGGTATATTGCCGGCAATAATCGGCACTTTTTACCTGATGCTCGGTACCCTGGTTTTTGCTTTGCCTATCGGGGTGCTGGCGGGTATTTACCTCACGGAATACGCCCGCGATAACTGGCTTACACGACTAATCAATTTGGCTATCGTCAATCTTGCGGGCGTGCCCAGTATCGTCTTCGGACTATTTGGGTTGAGTGTATTCGTGCTGGCATTCAATTTTGGATTGTCTTTACTTTCAGCCAGCTTAACTCTGGCTGCCCAGGCGCTGGCGATGGTAATCACCACTTCCAGAGAAGCTATCCTGGCCGTGCCGAGAGAATACCGCGAAGGCAGTTTAGCTATCGGAGTCACTAAGTGGCAGACCGTCAGGCATATCGTCCTGCCGCAGGCTTTCCCGGGCATTATCACCGGGGCGGTGCTGGCGATAAGCCGGGCTGCCGGAGAAACCGCGCCGATACTGGTGGTAGGCGCGGCTTTCCTGTTGCCGGGCATTCCCCAGTCCCCCTTCGACCAGTTTATGGCGCTGCCGTACCATTTATACACCGTAGCCGCACACGTGCCTAACATGCCCAAAGAGACTATCTGGGGTGTAGCGCTGGTATTACTTGTGGTGGTACTATCCTTCGATGTGCTGGCAGCAGCCATCAGGATAAAAACGAGACAGAGGAGTCAACTATGAATATTAATTTAGATGTACAGGATATCTCTACCCGGCCGGCGGAAAAGTGCGTCACCAAGCTGAAAGCGGAAAATATCAACCTGTATTACGGCACTTTCCAGGCTTTGCGGAATGTCACGCTGGATATTCCTTCCTGCTCCATAACCGCCATCATCGGTCCGTCGGGGTGCGGCAAGTCGTCGATGTTGCGCCTCTTTAACCGCATGAACGACCTTATCCCCGGGGCGCGGGTGGAAGGAAATATAGAGCTGGACGGTATTCCTATATATAACTCGAAAATTGACGTCGTGGAGCTAAGGAAAAGGGTGGGCATGGTTTTCCAGAAACCCAATCCATTCCCGATGTCGGTCTTCGAGAACGTGGCTTTCGGCCCGAAGCGGCACGGCATAAAAAACCGCGGAGAACTTGAGCAAATCGTGGAGAAAAGCCTGCGCCAGGCGGCATTATGGGACGAAGTCAAGGACAAGCTGGGGCAGTCCGGGCTGGCGCTTTCCGGCGGACAGCAGCAGCGACTCTGCATCGCGCGGGTGCTGGCGGTAGAACCGGAAGTAATTTTAATGGATGAGCCGTGCAGCGCCCTGGACCCGGTGGCGACGTTGAAAATCGAGGACTTGATGCGCAGTCTTGCCGCCGACTACACTATCATCATCGTTACGCATAATATGCAGCAGGCGGCTCGTGTATCTGACACGGCGGCGTTCATGATGATGGAGCCGGACAGGGCTGGCGTGCTCGTCGAGTACGGCCCAACGGCGCAACTTTTTACTAATCCTAAAGATAAGCGCACCGAGGACTATATCACCGGGCGCTTTGGTTAAAGTTGAGGAGGTTTAATATGGAAACAAGAACCGCATTTCACAAGAAATTAAGAGAAATCCAGGACGATATTTTAGCGCTGGGAAGCATGGTGAGTAAAGCCACCTCGCGTTCTATAGAAGCGCTGAAGAAACGCGACCTGGAATTAGCCCAGCACGTAGTTGCAGACGATAAGAAGGTAAACCAGAAAAGATATGAAATCGAGGAAAAATGCGTGGAGCTTATTGCCACGCAGCAGCCTATGGCTAGCGACCTGCGTATAATCGTGGCAGTACTTAGCATCATCACGGATATGGAACGTATCGGCGACCACGCCGAAGGCATCGCTAAAATCGCTATCATGATTGGGGATGAACCTCCACTGAAGCCGCTTATTGATATCCCCCGTATGGCGGAGCAGACGATAGATATGTTGCGCCGCAGCCTCGATGCTTTTATTAACCATGATGCCGAAGCAGCCAGGAAAATCAGCGCTGAAGATGATACCATTGACCAACTTTACGATCAAGTTTTTAGAGAGTTACTTACCTTCATGGCGGAAGACCCGAAGACAATTACCCGGGCAACCCGCCTTATATGGGTAGCACACAACCTGGAACGCAGCGCCGATAGAGTCACCAACATCTGCGAAAGGGTAGTCTTTGTAGTGACTGGTAAGATGGAGGAGATAGGGGCTTCGAAGTATTAGAAATATCTAATTTGTATCTCTTAAAAATATCAAATGATTGTTCATTTAAAAATTAAATATCTTGTGAAATATTAAGAATAGACAGTTAATTTCGTTTCTTTAAATGATTAGGGCCTATTTTGGGATATAGCGTGAATAATGGATTCGTCCAAAATTCTTCGCCAGTTTCAATACCCTTCTTGGTAAGGTGATAATATACCCGTTCGGGAGCCGCTGGGTAGTTGTCTTGGGTAGCTGAAGTGCAGGATAAGGTTAATGAAATGAGAAAAGCCAGGTTCGCGATTGAGGAAGATGTCAGGAGAAGGCGATTGGAACCCCTCGATCCCCGGGTGGTCGTGGAGTATGTGAATGACTTGAAGAAGTTCCTCGAATCCAGTAACATATTTGAGCGGCGGGCATTCCTGTCAACGTTCATTGAGAGCCTTGAGGTTGACGATGGGGAGATTACGTTCAATTATGGTTTGCCGCCGGACGGAGCCAGGCAGGAGACGGTTTCGGTTCTAGGTATCGTTCCCCTATCTCCACTTGGGGTTCCAATAAAAAGAAGGGAAACTTTGGAATTAGCATAGGTTCTTTGATTAGCCCCGCAAACCAAACACCCATATAGTATATAAAAATAGTAGCCGTGCCATCTATTACCGTTTAGAGAATGTGTTTCCCTTTCCTACTTGATAGGAGGTAAAAAAGTGCCCCCGGCAAACCAGATATCAAAAACAATACAAAATTGAGTAGTGATATTGAAAGGCTTTCGCTATTCGTAAAGCCGATGGTTGAGAAGAGATAGATATATGCCCCCTCCCTTAGCCCCAGCCCGTTGATTGATATCGGTATCGATGTCAACAGTGCTATCACCGGGAGAAATACGAAAAGGTCCTTGAGATCGATTGATTGCCCTATTGATATAATGAATATGTAATTGATGGCTACCAGTAAAAGCAGATAGCCTGCGGATAATAAAAAAGTCCAGACCACGACTTTAGGGTTTTTCAGTATGGTTTTTGATGATTCGTTAATCATGGATATTATGCCTTGAACAGTCTTTAGTCGCGTCCCTAGCAGCTTGTTAATACGCCGGGCAAAGTTAGTGGCTAGCAGGACGCTAAGCAGGATTGATACTATGAAAATCAACAGAATCCAGTAGTATATGGTAAAACCGTTTATCTCCAATCTTACGGAGAGGCTGGCTATCGCCGCAAAAATAATGGCTGAAATTAAGCCTATATACCTGTCCAGAAAGATCGATAAATAAGACATACCCCTTTTTCTGGAAATATTGGAGAGATAATACGCTTTGATTACATCACCGCCGGCGGAAGTCGGCAGAAACAGGTTGAAAAACAGGCCGATGAACTGGAGGGAAATGAGGGTCTTCAGGTTGATGTTAATTTGCAGGTTACGCAGGATTATACCCCATCTTATCGTAAACAAGAACGTGGCTATGAAGAACAGCAAAAGAGCCAGTAAAAAAGCCCAAACGTTAATTCCTTTCAGTAGTTGGTAGACTTCGGATAAATCTACTCTGGAGAAAACGAACCAGAGAATGCCGACACAAATCAGAATTCTAAGACAAAGTCCCCAGAAACTTCGTCTGCCAGGCTTGTAATCGGCTTCCGGCTTCACCTCGGTGTTTTCAACGGCATCATTCATTTATTACTTATTATTGAGGTCCATCCGCCTCATAATTACCCACCGGAACCACAGCTTGGCTATATCTTTGGCAGTCATCCAGATTGTCTTAAAACGTACACTTCCCTTAGCTTTACCCGCTAATCTTGGATAGAACCTAATTTTTACCTCTTTGATGCTCTTGCCGGTTTTATGGGCTTTCAACAACAATTCCGGCGATATGAAAGAGCTTGTTGCCTCGATGTGGATGCCTTGTATAAACGATGTCCGGTGGAGCTGGACGGTCTGGTAAGCTTTCAGGCGCAGGCCGAATAATATCCTGATGACGATATAGTTGCCTATGGAGAGGATTTTCTGATAGAGATTATTAGCGCTATAGTCCGAGCGGTAGCCGCTGACAACATCGTATTCGTCAATATATTTCAGCAGGAGCGGGAGGTCTTCGGTATTGAAAAAAGCGTCCACGGTGTTGCAAAAAACAATATCCTTGGAGGCGGCAGTGTAGGCAGGCAATATGCTTTTGCCTGTCCCCGCGTTTTTCTCCAGGTTAATTATTTTTAAGTTGGTAAATTCCTCGGCCAGCCCGCGGGCGATGTCGAGGGTAGCATCGGTGCTGCCGTCGTTTACCAGTACAATTTCAAAATCGTCGCTCACTTTTGCCAGGTCGCGCATAGACTTCCTGATAAAACCTTCCAAGAGCTCCTCTTCATTGTAGGCAGCTGCTACCAGTGACAAATTGTAACTCATCACCTGACCTTTCTTTCACGGTTTCCCGTCAGAGGGATTAGGAATTTCTTAATGAGTCTGATTTTGATGAAGTTCAATAATCCGAGTAAAAACGGGGGGAGCTGGAGGTCAGCGACAAAAAGCATGGCTCGACATATAAATCTTGCCAGTTGCAGGGGGGAAAACCTGAACTTACGTTTGATAATACCGGCCAGTGTGTTGACTAATGCATGGTTGCGCGTTTTTATAATGGTCTTCTTGGGAAAGCGGGTCAGGTTAACCAGCATTGTCTTGGAGAAATCAAGGTCGCCGAGCTTCAGGATATATTGTTCCTCATCGCCGATAATATTCCGGCAATCCTCATAGAGCTGCGTACCGGGGAACGGCGTGGTGTAGGCGGGACCCCAGAAAAGCCCGTTTTCAACACAAAATCGTTCCGTCTCGGTTATTGTTTCCGGCGTCTCTTCCGGCATGCCCACCATGAAATTAGCCTCGAGTTGTATGCCGAGGTCTCGTATGAGATTGATTTTTTCGGGTATATCTTTAAGGTTCATCTTCTTGTTCATATTTTCCAGGACTCTCGGTGAAAACGACTCGAAACCCACCATGATTTTACGGCAGCCGGATTCCTTCATCAGGGTGAGGATGTCTTGGTCTAGGAGGTCTACACGCACGCTGGTTACCCAAGTGATGTTTTCTTTTTTTAGTTCGGTAAGCATCTCAACGGATTTTTTGCGGTTTATAGTGAAATTCTCATCGGCGAAGATAAAGTCATTAACTCCGAAGTTCTCCTTGAGATACCTGATTTCACCTATAAGGTCTGCGACAGGCCTGAAGTATATTTTGTTATGCTGCATGGAGTTGATACAAAAAGTGCAGGAGTAGGAGCAGCCGCGACACCAGATGATATCGAGAGATTTCTTGCCGATAGCGCCGTGATAGTTAGTGTTCAGGTATTTTTCTATCTGAAACAGCTCGTAGGCAGGTTTTTCAACCAAGAACTGGTTCTGATTGAGAGATTCTGGTGGATTTACCGATATCGACCCATCCTGTCGCCGAAAGCTTAAGCCGGGTGTATTTTCCGGGGACTTTCCCGCTTCCAGTGATTTTAGCATGGCCAGGAAAGGCATCTCACCAGTTCCCGTTATGATATAGTCCGCCCTTGTATTGTTCAGCAGGAATTCAGGGGTACCCTGTGTTTGTGGTCCCCCCAGCACTACCGGAGTGTGCGGGTATCGGGTTTTTATCGAATCGGCAATATTTTTAACCTGTGTTACCTGGGTTATGAAACCTGTAATCCCCACAATATCTATATGATGGTCTTCGATTTGCTGGAGTATGTTACGGTTAGCGCCCTTTATATTCTCATCCAATATAACAACATTGTATCCATTTTGCTTTAAATATGTAGAGACATAGGCAATCCCCAATGGGAAATAGGATATCGTCCCACCCCTGTAAGAAGGATTAATCAACAATATATTCATGAACTACTCCTTACCGGGCGATTTTTATTACACTTAAGAGGTATTAGCACCCTTATCTTTAGTATGATGAAACATTTTTTATTCAAATGGGTATATTTTCTCAGGTGTGAGATTGCATATGATGGATTCGTAAGGGAAGCCTTTATTTAAAATAAAATCCGGGCTGGAATTGCCATCGGATAGGATTTTTACCAGTTCATCCAGATGCCTGGTAAATTTCCCTGGGTCGAACCGGAAGAGAAGATAACCGATAATGTTAAGCTTCCTTGTTGGATAAATAGCTTCGATGATGAGTATTTTGCCGTCGGGTCGGCAGACCCTTTTCATCTCCCGGATAGCACGTATAGCATTTTCATCGCTGATGTGGTGCAGCACGCCTATACTGAAAACATATTTAAACATGTCGTCGGGGAACTCCAGGTGGCTGGCATCCATTGCCTGGAAGTCTCCACGGTGCTTTTTCCGGGCATAATTGATGTATTCTTCGTTGCTATCTATGCCGTAATAGTTGCAGTTAAAAATCTCGGAATAGCGGCCGGTACCGCAGCCAACATCGAGGATATTATCTTCCGCATCCGGTTTTATTAACTCATTCAGCCACCTGTTATTGCCCTGCCTGCCCAAAGAAAAAAGCCACTGCCTGAAGTCGAGTAGCGCCGGCCTGTCCAGTATTTTTAGCACTTAATACCTCTCGGTCTAGTCCTATGTTATTTACGACGGGGAAACAACATTGTTTTAAGTCCGGCGTAATATTTGCGCAGGTCGCTGAACCTGAAGTCCCGCAATTGCCGGAGAATAAACCTGGGCTGAAGATAAAAGCTTCTCATACCCTTATTTTGAGTCTCAATGAGCTCCTGCCGTGTCCTGCCGTCGGGGACATAAACCGGCTCCCCGCCGCCGTAAGAAGGATAAGATGTAAACGCGTCCCAGCCTGTCGCTTTTATCTTGTTCTGGCTTTTCAGCACATCGTAAAGCTCACAGCCCGGATAAGGGACGAAAAGGTTTAGTATCGCAAAGCGTACACCGAGCTCTTTGGCGAAGTTGATTGTCTTCCAGGACATCTCTTTGGTTTCCCCGGGAAGACCAAGCATGAACATGCCGTCAACGTCAAGACCTTCGAACTTGGCCATTGCGACTGCCTGCCGGACATCATCCAGCGTAAATCCCTTTTTCAAGGCGTCAATTGTCTCCTGGTTGCCGGACTCTATGCCGAAGCATACCCTAGCACATCCGGACTGCTTCATAATCCGTAGCGTTTCCCGGTCCAGGGGCTTTACCCGAGGCTCGCTGAACCATGATATCTTTTTATTAAGTCCCCGCTTGATTATCTCCTCACATACCTGGATAGCGTGAGATTTTACCAGCGGAAAGGCCAGGTCTGAAAAAGAGAACACTGTGCTTCTATATTTATTATGAAAATGCTCAATTTCATCGACGACACGTTCTGGCTTTCGCATCCGATATTTGTTACCCTGGCTTTTTGTCGTCCTCGATGAGCAAAAGGTGCAGGCATACGGGCACCCCCTTGAAGCCAGTATCTGCATCTCTGAAAGGACTTGTTTTCTGCCCTTGACAGACGTGCGGGGGTCGGTCTGATATTTCTCCATCTCGAATAAGTCCCAGGCAGGAAAAGGCAGCGTATCGAGGTTTTCGATAAAAGGGCGCAGTTCGTTGTTCTGTATAGTGCCGTTTTTAAGGTAGGAAATCCCTTTTATCGTTTCTAAGCCGGTCTTTTTTTTCACGGCATCCGCCAGCTCCAGCATGGTGTATTCGCCTTCCTGATGAACGATGACGTCAGCCTGCTTCTTCGTCAGTAATTCCTCGGCGAACAGGCTGGCATGCAGATTACCCATGACGATCAGAGTATCCGGCAGCAGCTTTTGAACTTTTTCAACGATTTTTTCGACCACGAAGGCCGAGGTAGTAAGGACACTGATACCCAGTATATCTGGTTTAATGCCGGCTATTTTTACTGCAGTCTCGTCCACGGAAAACTGGTTTACGTAACCATCCAGAATAGCTACGTCATACCCGTTCTCTCTCAATAGCGCGGCGATGTAGGCCAGCCCTAGAGAAGGCTCCGGGTTGGAGAACTCCTTAAGGCCTCCATAAGACCTCGCTAAATCCGTCGGCGGTGTTAAAAGTAATATCTTCATTGCCGGACTATTTCTTTAGCTGTACTTTCTTTCGGTATCGCTGAATTACCTTTTGCACGGCGTTGATTACATCCGCCGCATCTTCTTCGGTCATGGCTGGATACAACGGTAGCGATATCACCCTGTCCGAGGCATACTCGGCGTTGGGGAAATCTCCCGGTTTATAGTTATAGGAATTTCTATAATAAGGCTGCAGGTGCAGCGCCCGGAAATGAATCCCGATGCCGATATTCTCGGCCTGGATAGCGTTCATAATCGTGTCTCGGTCGGCGGTCAATGCCTCGGTTTTTACCTGAATGATGTAGAGATAGTGGGCATGCTTAATGTCTTTTCCCCGCGGTGGTAGCTTTATCTCCGGTATACTTGAAAAGGCGTTATCATACATCTCCATGTATTTTTTGCGTATTCGGAGGAACTTCTCCACCTTTTTCAGCTGGTGAATACCGATGGCCGCCTGGATATCGAACATATTATATTTATAGCCGGGGTAAAGCGTGTCCCAGTGCTTATAGCCCTCATGGCCGTAGCGTTTCCAAGCATCCCGGCTTATGCCGTGTAGCCTAAGTATAGCGACCTTTTCAGCAAGGGTGTTATCATTGGTTGTCAGCATGCCCCCTTCTCCGGTAGTGATATTCTTGGTGGCATAGAAGCTGAAGGCAGCCGCATCGCCCAGTACACCCACCTTCCGACCGCGATACTCCGTCTCCACGGCATGGGCAGCATCTTCGATGACCTTGAGGTCATATTTTCGGGCAATCGCGGCTATTTTATCCATATCGCAGGGATAACCGGCCAGATGGACAGGTATAATCGCCTTTGTCCTTGGCGTGACTTTCTTCTCGATTTCATTCGGGTCGATATTAAGTGTCTCGGGCTCTATGTCGGCGAAGATGGGACATGCTCTCTGATGAACGATAACATTTGCCGTGGCCGGAAAAGTAATCGGTGTGGTAACAACTTCATCACCTTCTCCTATACCAAGTGCGACCAAGGCTAGATGCAGCCCGGCCGTGCCCGAGTTAAGGCCGATGGCGTGCCGGCACCCGATATATTCGGCGAAGGTTTTCTCAAATTCTTGGGTACGCGCGCCGGTGGTGAGCCATCCCGACCGCAATGTCCTGATAACCTCCTCTTCCTCCTCGGCCCCCAGCAAAGGTCGGTGAAAGGGGAGAAAAGTCTTTCTTATCGGTTTTACCGAATAGCCTGTCTTTACCAAAACGTGATTTTTATCCTTTACCGTTATTTTATCGTTAATGGAACTCTTTTTTCCCTTCCTTGTTGGTAATGGGAATCGAACGCATCCATAGCTGTTTTTCCCACCATGGGCGGTTTCGCTCATACCAGTCCCTGGTATTGACCAGCCCATCTTCGAATTTCACCTTAGCTTTCCAGTCTAAAAGACTCGCCGCTTTTTCCGTCGATGAGGTATGGCGGAAGACTTGGCCGGGTCTATCCCCGATGTTGGTAATAAGCGAATGCGGCCGGCCCATTATATCGACCACCATCTCGGCGATGGTTTGTATATCGTAGCTCTTCCCCGTGCCGATGTTGATGGCCTCCCCCTTGAGCTTATTAACGTCGCTGTGAATCACCTTGTCTATTGCCTCGCAGAGGTCTTCCACAAACAGCCAGTCCCGGCAGGCTTTGCCGTCTCCGTGAACGGTCAATGGTTCATTCAGAATACAGGAGGTGATGAACCTGGGAATCACTTTTTCCAGGTGTTGGTAAGGTCCGTAATTATTAAACGGCCTTAGAATGACCGCGGGGATATTATAGGTATTCCAGTAAGAATAAACCAACCTGTCGGCACCGGCCTTGGCGCTGGCGTAAGGACTGGCCGGCAGCAGAGGGTGTTCCTCGTCCATGATTTCTGTTCGGGCGGTTCC
>JAFGOC010000110.1 GCA_016926705.1 Dehalococcoidales bacterium
ATGACCTTAGCTCTAACCAACTAACTTGAGAAAGGAGGTCATCCGTGGCTTTTGAGGACAAAACGCTACAGTGTTCCGACTGCGGAACCGAATTTATCTTTACTGCCGCAGAACAGGAATTCTTCCAGTCCAAGGGTTACACCAACGAGCCCAAACGATGCCCCGCATGCCGTCAGGCAAGGAAAGCCGAGCGCATGGGCGGCGGCAGGGTGCGCCAGATGTTCCCCGCAGTTTGTGCCGAGTGCGGCAAAGAGACAGAAGTACCTTTTGAACCCCGTGAAGGCAGGCCGGTATATTGCAGCGAGTGTTTCAACAAAATCAGAGCTAACCGAGACTAATTGTTGAGATAACGACATAAAAATAGGCTGGTGAGATTGATTTTTCACCGGCCTGTTTTTTTAACCTATTCAGTCAGTGCTATACTTTTTTATAAGCAACGCCCGCTAGAATATCTGATTGAACAGCAGGGTAAACACGTATCCCAGCGCGCCGCATATCGGGAAGGTGAGTATCCACGCCGTTACGATATTCCCTGCAACCCCCCAGCGCACGGCAGAAAACCGCTTGGTGGCGCCCACGCCCATTATAGCGATATTAATCGTGTGCGTGGTGCTAAGCGGCACCCCCAGTGATGAAGCCAGCATTATCGAGGCCGCCGCTGAAGTCTCCGCGGCAAAACCGTGCACCGGCTCCAGCCTCGTGAGCTTAAAGCCCATGGTCTTGATGATGCGCCAGCCGCCGGTGGCCGTACCGATACCCATTACCGTTCCACAAAGCAGCATTATCCATATCGGCACGTAAAAAGTATCCACTATCCCTCCCAGCAGCAGGACCAGTGCAAAAACACCCATGAATTTCTGCCCGTCGTTGCTGCCGTGACTGAATGCCATGAACGCCGCCGATACTATCTGGAGCTTGCTGAAGTACTTGCTTACCGTCGACGGCCGGGTGTTCCTTAAAATCCAGTACAGGATGGTCATCAGCGTGATACTGATGGCGAACCCCAGCAGGGTGGAAAAGCCCAGCCCTATGAGTACCTTCTGCCAGCCCTCCCAGAGCAAGACAGAAGTGCCGGCCGCGGCCAGTCCCGCCCCGGTCAGTCCTGCCACCAGCGCATGGCTCTCACTTGTAGGTATGCCCCAGCGCCAGGCAACCGTGCTCCAGACGATGATGCTTAGCATGGCAGCCGCCACAACCGGCAGTCCGATTGCATCGGGAGTGACGATGCCTTTGCCTATGGTCGCCGCTACCGCGGTGCCGGTGGAAATGGCACCGACGATATTCAGCACCGCCGCCATCAGCACAGCCTTGCCCGGCGACAGCACACGGGTTGAAACGACCGTGGCAATGGCGTTGGGGGCGTCCGTCCACCCGTTGACGAATTCGGCGCCGAGTACCAGTATCAGCGTAAAAACAAGCAGAAAGCTTACATCAGGCATTCTTCAGCGCAACCCCCTCCAGGACATCCGCTACATCCTCGCACCTGTCTGTCGCGCTTTCCATGTGTTCGTAAATTTCACGCCATTTTATCAGTTCGGCGATGTCCGTCGTCGTATCGAAAAGCTCCCCGATAGCCGCCCGGTAGATGCGGTCGGCTGCGTTCTCCAGGCGGTTGATTTCCACGCACCGGTCCAGCATCTGCTTGAATTCCTTCTTGTGCCTCAAGCTGCCGATAGCCTTGCCCACCTCCGCCGCCTCCAGCACGATGACATCGGCCAACTCTTTAGCCCTCTGAGTGGGGGCCTTTATCTTGTAGATAAACATGGAGTCCGCCGAAGCGTGGATGAAATCGAGGACATCGTCCATCGTATGCGCCAGCAGCGCGATATCCTCGCGGTCGAAAGGTGTCACGAAGGTGCGGTGCAGCATGGAAATCACCTGGTGCGTTATCATGTCGCCTTCGTGCTCAAGTTCCGTTATCTCGGCCACGCAGCTATCGATGAATTGCCACTTGTCCAGCATCTCTTTCAACGCATTGGAGGCCTTGATGATATTCGCCGCGCCCTGTTCAAACAGGTCGAAGAATTTTTGTTCCCTGGGTAAAAATGGCAACCTGGCCATATTTCCTCCCTTATTTAGTTATTTAAAATAAAAACCGGCACAGCCGGATGCGCCGGTATATGCCGGTGAATGTTTGAAAGAAAGATTCCTTGAGAAGCAGGCTTGAGGTGCTGTAAAAAGATGTATGAAAAATGTGTTGCGGAAATTCCGGGGACCCGTTTGTGTTAACGGGTATTCTCATACTCCCTCGTTCGGAAGAAAATGGAAATCATCTCCTTTTTTAGTCTAGTTAAAAAACAGGCGCTTGTCAAGAATAAGGATTAGCTCTCCTCCCCCTCTTTTTTCTCCGGGTTTATCTTCTTGCTCAACCAGTCTTTGAGTCGTTCTAACACCTGTTTTTCGTACCCCAGCACGCCCGGATTATAGTACCTCCGGCCCCGCGATGACTCCGGCAGGTGCTCCTGGTCGACGACATGGTCGGGGTAATCGTGGGCGTATTTATAGTCCTTGCCGTAGCCCATATCCTTCATCATGGGGGTGACCGGATTGCGCAGGTGCATCGGCACGCTCTCGCTGGCGCCTTTCTTGATGTCTTCCTGTATTTTCTGATAAGCCGCATAAAGGGAGTTGCTCTTGGGGGCGGTAGCCAGGTAGACAGCCGCCTCGGCCAGCGCCAGATTGCCCTCCGGCATCCCGATGAAGTGCACCGCCTGCTGGGCGGCCATGGCTATCACCAGCGCCTGCGGGTCGGCCATGCCGACGTCCTCCGAGGCGAAGCGTATCATGCGCCGGGCGATGTAGAGCGGGTCCTCTCCCCCCTCCAGCATCATCGCCAGCCAGTAAAGCGAAGCGTCCGGGTCGGAGTCCCGCATCGATTTGTGCAGGGCCGATATCATGTCGTAATGCTGCTCGCCGGATTTATCGTAAAGCACCGCCCTTTTCTGGAAGGCGTCCTCGATAGTCTCAAGCGTAATCAGTCGCCTCTCCGTCTCGTCCACCGGGGTGCTCAAGGCGGCCGTTTCCAGCGTATTAAGCGCCACCCGGGCGTCGGCGTTGGATGCGTTTATCAGGTGGTTCAGGGCTTCCTGCGTGATATCCACGTTCAGGTTGCCGATTCCCAGCAGCTTGTCGGTGGTCGACCGGAAGATGAGCACCTTGATTTCGTCCGCCGTCAGGGGTTTCATCGGCAGCACCCTTGCCCGCGACAGCAGCGGCGAGGTTACCTCGAAGGACGGGTTTTCCGTGGTGGCGCCGATGAGGGTGACCGTGCCGTCTTCGACGAAGGGGAGCACAGCGTCCTGCTGCGCTTTGTTGAAGCGGTGGATTTCATCAATGAAGAGGATGGTCCGCTGCAACTGCGCCCTGCGGCGCTCCTTAGCCTGCCCCACGATTTTCCGCAGGTCAGCGACGGTAGCGCTGGTGGCGCTGATGGGTGAGAAGTAGGCGCCGGTGCTATTAGCGATGATATTGGCCAGCGTGGTCTTGCCGCACCCCGGCGGCCCCCAGAATATAATCGATGGTATGCGGTCGCTCTCGATGGCCTTGCGCAATACCCGCCCCTTACCGATTAAGTGCTCCTGCCCCACGAACCCGTTTAAATCTCTGGGACGCATGCGGGTAGCCAGCGGCGCCTGCTGTTTCTGCTCTTCTTCCGCCTGTTTCTGCTTCTGCTCTTCCTGCTCTTCAAACATATCCATATTCATTTTTCGCCTCCCCTGTCAGCCCCTTCGAGTCGTTTAAAGTATATGATTTCCGGGTCGCCTTCATCAAGATTTTCAATGTAGCCGCTGCGGATAAACCCGCTGGCTTCATAGGTTTTTTGCGCCGGGATATTGGTCTGGTTAGTCGAAGTGAAGAGCTTGGGTGTCTTGCATATCGACTCCATTCTTTTAATGAGCGCCGTAGCTATGCCACGCCGACGGTATTCCGGGTGGACTATCAGCAGCTCTATAAATTCATGGTTATAAAACAACAGGGAGTTACCTATAATCCCGAACCCTGTCACCTTATCAGCCACTGATGTAACCAGGCATTTCCCGGCCCTGACGGACTGCTTAATAAAATCCGTATGGTCGACATTACTGCCAAACCTCATGACCTCCAGGATAGCCGGTAGGTCTTGGGAGGTCGCTTTTTTTATTTTCAACTCAAGCCTATCCTTTAGCCCCCCTGATAATCACTCCCGCCCCGAATAATATCTTCCTTTCCGCTTCTATCCTTATCCCCGCTTTTTTCAAGAGCCCATGTAAATTATTATCTATAAATTCCGGGTAATACTTGCTTTCGAACCACCTTATAAACCTGTAGGCGCAGTAGCGCACCAGTCCGTTTTTCGGCAGCGCATAGTCCGCCGCAACAATGACACCCCCCTGCTTTGTCACCCTGGCCATTTCCCCGACTACTCTCTCCCTGATTGCCGACGGCATGTCGTGCAGCGCGAAGGAAACACAGCTGACATCGAATTTGCTGTCCTCGAAAGGCAGGCAGGCCGCATCCACTTCTTTTAAATCCAGATTAGCATATTTATTATTTCTGCGGGCGATTTTCAGCATGTCCTCGGATAAATCGATGCCCGTTACTTTATACCCGTTCCTGGCGAAGGCGAAGGCCTGCTTGCCGGTACCGGTGGCGATATCCAGCACCTCCGCCCCTTCCCCCGCCGCGGCCATCTTTATTACCTTTTTTCTCACCGTCACCAGAGGTAGGGCAGCGATATTATAAATCCCGGCGAACTTTTTAAAAAAGCCCTTGATATAAGGATAGTAGTCTTCTGTCACGATTTTTTCTTTTTCAAAATAGCTTGTGCTCATTTTCTCCTGTGTTTTTGAAACCGATATTTGATTTTCTCCCTACTTATACCGCTTCACCTCAAAGCGGTAAAGCTGCACCGTCTCATCCGGTCCGATGCCGCCCTTCTGGCGGCAGATATCTATCTGTTCGGCGGGGGTGTTTACTCCCTCAAGGTCGGGCAGCAGCAGGCCCTTGCGCCACCCCGCTTCCACGATTACTCCGTACTTCTTAGCGTCGAGTTTGCTCTCATCATCAACGGGTTCGGGAGTTGTAAGCACGTCCACGCTATAGTCGAGGTCCTTAAGCTCCGACTCCTCGACCGGCGAGAAACGGGGGTCGCGGGTGGCGGAGTTTACGGCGTTGGCGATGATTTCCTCCGCCACGTTTTCCTGCTGCGGCTCGAACGTCCCGATACAGCCCCGCAGGTCGCCCAGCTTGTGGATGGACACGAAGACCCCGGCCTTTGCCTTCATCTCCGGGGTGAGGTCTTCGGGCGGGGCAGGCACCTTACCTGTTTTTACATACGTTTCCACCGTCTCCTTAGCCAGCGCCGCGATGGGGTGCATCGCCGATTTCCTGGTCGATTTCTTAAATATAACCCCGGCGTACCCCACCACAGCATCGTAATCCCCGGTGGTCTCGCCGCTGGTCTGGTACTTGATTAATTCGGCTCCGGCGACCCCCAGCTCTTTTGCGGCGGCCATGAGCGTGACCACCGGGCCGTGGGCGCACATCGTGATGTGCATACCGTTATAACGTCGCGTTAACTCGTCTTCATCGAGTTCCAGCATCGCCTCGACGGCCGCCATGTCCTTCCTCTTGGCTGTTTCATGCGGTTCGTGGTGCGTCATATCGCCGCTGGCGAGGATAACGGCTTCCCGCTTGAGTTCCTTGATCGCCCGGGCGATGGCGTGCCCAATTTCTTTGTAAACGTTATCCGATACGCCGGCGAGGATAATCGGCACGATACGCACGTCCGGCTTGATATACTGGAGGAACGGCACCTGCACCTCGATGGCATGCTCGTCTTCATGTGCGCGGTAGTCCGCTTCGGCGTATTTTGAAAGGCTGATTATTTTGCCTGCCAGTTCCGCGTCCACCTCTACCTCGCCAAGCGGCGTTTCCCAGGTGCCCTCCGGCATTACGCTGAACGGCTTGCCCAGGCCGGAATGGGTAGGCCCGATGATGATGAAGGTGTCCTTGAACTTGATTCTGGAGAGCGTGGCTCCGGCCACCGCCCCCGAGTATTGATAGCCGGCGTGGGGCATCAGCAGGCCGACGACTTCTTCTTTGGGCGCGTCTTTATCTATAAAACGCGCCATCATCGACTTAATTTCGGCAGGCGACGCGGGGTAGAAATACCCGGCGGCAGAAGGATATCTTTTCATGCAACACCTCCTTCAGGAAGAGTCGGCGGAGTCGAGCGACCTGAAGTTCAGCTCCGCCCCGCAGTAACGGCACTTCGAGCCGTTAAGTCCGGCAACTTCCGTTTCATAACCGAACCTATTTACGATGGGTTTGCCGCAGGAATAACAACGCGTGGTCTCGCTCTGATGACCGGGCATGTTGCCGGCATAGACGAACTTGAGCCCGGCTTCACAGCCGATTTTCACGGCTCTCTCGATTGTATCCAGCGGCGTCGGCGGGAGGTTATTCAGCCGGTGGTGGGGGTAAAAGCGGGTCACGTGCCAGGGAGTCAGTTCTCCCAGTTCTTTAAAAATCCAGTCGGCCAGTTCCTTTAGCTGGACTTCATCATCGTTCATCGTGGGGACGATATTGGTGACCACTTCCACGTGCATTTTCCAGTTTTCTTTGGCGCGCACGGTGATATCGAGAATTTCGCGCCAGCGGGGCACGCCAGAGAGGTCTTTATAAAGCTTATCGGAAAAACCCTTGATATCCACGCGCCAGGCGTCCA
>JAFGOC010000011.1 GCA_016926705.1 Dehalococcoidales bacterium
ATCAGCCGCTTTGAGTTTAATCCATTAACCGGCCTGGAGCCTCAAATCATCCGTGTAGTCGATAATATATTCGCCATAGTCTATCACGGCCCACAAGATGACGGCTATATTATAACCCTGCCGATAGAATCAGACGGCACTATTCCCGGCACGATAACCGATACTTTTGAATATGACACCAGCGATGGATATTACCCCGATATCATCGGGGTGTCAGACGGCGTTCTGGCAATCGCCTATCAAAGCTCGTCTTCAAGGGGAACCCTCGTCACCATCGGCATCACCACCAGTAGCGGGGGGGCCAACGCCTACAGAATCAGGGCCGCCGCCGGCGATACGGCAATCCAGGCCCACGTCACCACCGATAATACCACGGCATCGATTATTTTCTGGCAGGTGCAATAAGTAGATTATATTAATAAATTTTATCAGAGAGACATAATGAAAAACCGAAAAGTACTCATCACCATATTAATCATAGCTATTCTGGTGGCCTACTATATAATCGGTACCGGTTACATGACCCAGCGCAGCCAGAAAGAAACGCTGGCTGCCCAAATTTCAGAGGCAAATGCGGCGCTGGCTTTGATTCCCCTGCCCCCTCCCGACCTCGAAGAGCAGCTGGCTGATGCCGAGGACAGGTTATGGGCCCTGGAAGAGACCCTGGACATAGACAGCAATATTACCCGAATCGTCAACAAAATCCTTAGACTGGCGGAAGAGACCGGGGTCAAGGCGATACCGCTGTCAACACTGCCCTGGGCAAGGGAGGTCTATGAAAACCAGGATTATTCCGTTTTCCGTATCGACCTGGAAGTCAGCAGCAACTTCACGCAAATGGTGGCATTTCTAAACCTTCTGGAAAACGGCGAGCCGGGGACGCTTGTCCTTGAGCACGTTAACGTTGAAAAAGAGTCCGGTTCCTTCCTGTTTGAGAGCCCGAACGAAGGGTCGATTAGCGGCAACATCAGAATAGCCATTTACGCGCCCGCCGTTACCAGTTGATACTGAAAGGCTGAAGTAAAGAAGATGTACGTTGCGTTAAACATAAGCAGCCATGACATAAAAATACTCTCCTTAAAAGGGCGGAAGGTAGTAACCTGGGCAAGCGCCGACCTTGCCGATGGCCTGGTGCAGGACGGCCTGATATTGCAGCCGCAGGGGGTTGGTGAAGCGATTAACCGGTTATTCAAGTCAACCGGAATACCCAGGAACAACGTTATTATCAGTATCGCCGGGTTATCTTTCACCTACCGGTTCATCACCCTGCCCAAGATGAAGTCCAAACTAATTACCGAGGCTATCCTTAGGGCCGCTAAGAAAGAAATATCCCTGCCTCTCGATGAACTCTACGTTTCATGGCAGCCGATGCCCAGCAAAGGTGAAGAGCAGGATTATTTTATCATCGGTGTGCCGCGCAACCTGGTCGATGCAGCTGTCCAGTCTTTAAAGATAGCCGGCGTGGAGCCGTACCTCATGGACGTGCGGCCGCTGGCCCTGGCGCGGGCGGCCAACCGCAGCAACGCCATCGTCGTCAACATGGAGCCCGACTGTTTTGACATCGTATTTATAACGCAAGGTCTACCCTCGGTAATTCACACGATAAGTCCTCGAGGCGAGGGGGCTACCCTGGAAGACAACATCCACCGCCTGGCCGACGAATTAACTAAAACAGCCGCTTTCTACCAGAGCAACCACCCCGATATTCACCTTAACGGTAACCTTCCGCTGCTGCTAACAGGGGAAATGGCCACGGATACTGCGACCAGTCAGATGCTGCAGTCGGAAGTTGAATACGAGATTGAACCGCTGGTCCCTTCAGTAGAATTTCCTGATAAATTACCCCTGACTTCATATACCACCAGCATCGGTCTGGCTGCTAAAAGGACACCGCTAAAGTCGTCCGGCAGCGGTGAAGCGCGGTTCTTTGATATCAACATTAATGTTCTGGAGGGAAAATACCGCAAACCCAAAGCCAAACCTATCAACGTGAGTAATCTGGTGTGGGCGACTCTGCTGGTAGCGGTGCTCGCCTGTATTTTCCCGCTTTATCAGGCGAGCAGCCAGGCAGCCACAGAAAACAGCGCGCTGGAAAATGAACTGAATATTCTTGACCGTGAACTTAACCTGGCAGCCCTGATAAATGAAGAGACGCTAATCACTCAGGGAATTATCAGCGAGACCCAGACGGCCGCCGATATCCTGGAAACCGCTAATAAAAATCTTTTCAGCACGAGAGGTGTTTTTAATACCAGACTGCAGCAGGTTACCGCTGATATACCCATAAACACCTCATTCACATCTATTGAAATCCAAAAAGGTGTAATTATTATCAGGGGAGAAACGACTGACCTTTTCAGTGTGATAGAATACGCCACCAGCCTGGAAGCCGAAGGGATATTCAACCAGGTGCGTATAACAGAACTGGATGAAACACTGATTTCAACCAGCGCTACAGAAGAAGACGATTCTTCTCCATTCCAGGTTAACGTCATTATATTTGAAATCGAAGCCCAAATATCGCTTGCCGAATAAGGAGATAATCCTATGCACATAAACGACCTGCTGAAACTGGCTATCGACCGGAATGCCTCCGACCTGCACCTGAAAATCGGCCGGTCTCCGGTGATGCGTATCAACGGTGAGTTGTTTTCCCAGGAAGACACTGGCATCATCACTCCGGAGATAATGGACAGTATCTTCACGGATATTACATCGGAAAAGCAAAGGGAAGCTTTCTCTCAAGAGCTGGAGGCAGATTTTGCCTACCAGTCAAAAGACATCGGGAGGTTCAGGATTAACATCTCCAAGCAGGACGGAGCAATAGGGCTGGTGTGCCGTCCGGTCAGAACGGAAATCCCGACTATCGAAGGACTGGGACTGCCCGATATCTGCAAAACGCTGGCGATGAAAAACAGTGGCCTGGTTATCGTTACCGGGCCCACCGGTTGCGGCAAATCGACCACTCTGGCGGCGATGATGAATTATCTCAACCATAACGTCAGCCGTAAGATTATCACCATTGAAGACCCCGTAGAATATCTTCACCGGGATATCAAGTGCATGTTCTCGCAGCGCGAGCTTGGCAGAGACACGAATTCTTTCGCGCAGGCTCTCAAGCACGCGATGAGACAGGACCCGGATGTAATAATGGTGGGCGAAATGAGAGACATCGAGACGATGTCCATCGTGCTCACCGCGGCGGAAACAGGCCACCTGGTTCTGACAACGCTGCATACGCCGGGCACCACCGAGGCGATAAACCGCTTTATCGATGTTTTTCCGCCCTACCAGCAGCAGCAGGTGCGCGTCCAGCTATCCATAGCTTTAGAGGGAGTAATTTATCAAGTGCTGTTACCCCGTGCCGATAATTCGGGAAGAATAGCCGCCATCGAAGTGATGCTGGCCACGCCTGCAATCAGAAATTTAGTACGCGAAGGAAAGACATACCAGATGATGAATATTATCCAGACATGCACGCAATTGGGTATGCAGACCCTGAATCAATCTCTGGTAGAACTCTGTAAACTAAGGGTAATAACCAGCGAGCAGGCTCTGTCCCTGAGCATGGATACGGAGGAGCTGTCCGACATGCTGGGTAAGCAGGCGGCGCGTTCTTGATTTAAGAAAGGATATTGAATTATGAAAACAGTTAGATACAGAGAAACGGATAAAATAAACAGTGAACTCCTATCTATAGTCTCTCATGAACTGCGCGCGCCGCTCACGGCGATAAAAGGTTATTCGTCGATGTTACTGGAATATTTCCCCGGACTAACAACAGAAGAGACTAAAGAATATATACAATCCATAGATAGCGCCACGGAAAAGATGACCGGGCTCGTTGATAGCCTGCTGGACGTAACACGCCTGGAGGAAGGACGGCTTAATTTGGAAAAGATTCGCATCGATGTCTCCAAACTTATCGATTTAGCGGTAAAAGAAGCGGAAATCAGGAACGGGCATCATGAGATTCTAACAGCGCTTAGTAGCGAACTGCCCGGGATATTTATCGACCCAAACCGTATACGGCAGGTACTGGACAACCTCATCGATCATGCCTCCAAGCATTCTCCCAAGGGGACCGAGATTCTAATATCAGCTAAGGCCAACGAACGGGAAATAGAAATAGGTATCACCGGTCGCGACACCGGAATACCTGAAAGCGAGTTTTGCAGTATCCCCGAATTGTTAGATAAAATGCAGAAAATAAGTGGGCGTGGAACCAATAACTCGAAGCTGGAGTTGTATATTTGCCGGCGTATGGTTGAAGCTCATGGCGGCCGGATATGGGCGGAGAGCTATACAGGAAAAGGAACTACAATCAAATTCACACTTCCGTTAAATTCGTAAAAAAGATATCAAATTTTACTTTCAGATATTTTAAAACATGTGAGATTGGGTTATAATGTCTGATTGACAGGAGCAACAGGGCAGAAAGCGAGGGACCGCTATGCCGAAAAAGAAAAACCTGATACTCGTGGTTGACGATGACATTCGAATGCTGCGCATGATGAAGCGTATGCTTGAGCTGGAAGATTTTGAAGCTGAAACCGCCAACTGCGGTGAAGCTGCGTTGAAAATATTCGAAAAAGATACCCCTTCGCTCGTGCTTCTCGATATCATGATGCCGGACATGGACGGATATACGGTATGCCGTCGCATCAGGGAGTTCTCCCAGGTCCCCATTATCATGGTCACTGCCCGTGGCGATGATAAAGAAAAGGTGGAGGGCCTAAACATCGGCGCCGATGATTATGTTACCAAGCCCTTTTCCGCCAGCGAGCTGGCCGCCCGCGTCCGGGCGGTACTGCGGCGTGTCGGCAGCCAGGAAGTCGCTCAAGAAGCCGTTTTTCACCACCAAGACATGACAATAGACTTTACTTCAAGGCGAGTATTAATCAACGACCGGGAGCTAAAACTGACCTCTACAGAATACAAAATGTTATCCTACCTCGCTCTCAATGCCGGGCGTGTGGTAACGCCGGACCAGCTATTGAACAAGGTCTGGGGTGAAGAATACGTTGGGGCGGCGCATCTGCTCCAGGTTAACATCGCCAGGTTGAGGAAAAAACTTGGCGATGATGCCAAAAACCCTACCTACATCCAGACCCGCCCCGGTATCGGTTATATCGTATCAAAGCCGTCTTAAACGGGCATTTTTTAGCAACGACGGCAATAATAGCCAGGCCTTCCTGAAAACAGGAGGGCTTTTTAATTTTATTAGTATTCTTTGTTGTAACAATACGGTCACAAACGGCCTTTTTGATGTTAATGTGATAGCTTCCACCCCTCCTGTGACATGGTCGTGAGTCGTCTCTTCTACACTTTATTTAACCTCACAAAAGGGCGACTCGCATGAAAAAATTTTTTAGATTTTCTCTCATATTTGTGATGTTGCTGCTGGCCGCTTCATGGCTGTCATCCATCGCCTACGGCCAGACTAACGATGGGGCAGAGCAGTCGGAAATCTACATAGAAGTCGCGCCGCCCGAAGCCGCCCCGTCGGTCACCTTTTACGGACGGGCTATCGGCAGCGTGACGGCCGGCGACCTTTTCTATATAAATTCTGTCCACAGTCCCCAGGATATATCCTTAGGCCTGTATATCACAAATTGTGATGAGCTTATCCACTATTTCAGATATCTCATTTTAAAAGTAGCCGTTTACATTGAAGATGCCGAAGGTCAGTGGCAGCCGGTCGCCTCACAAAACGAGACCGCGCTGCCGGATACTTATATCACGCTGCAAAACAGCCCTGTTAACTTTTATTTACCAGGCCTGGCGCGTTATAAAGTCACAATCGAGTCCGGGAGTTATCACAGCCATCCCTTCCATGCGGACGGCGGTGTGATATCACCTTCATTCTATCTCAACGTCGAAGCCCGGTGACAAATACCTGTGTGACGTTTTTGTTATGTTTAGTGATTACTTTTTGACGTGTTTGTGAGCCTGTTTGATTATCGTTAATATGACGGGGAGTATCAAAATGATTCTGGTATGGGACAATATAAAATCGTTCCAGCAGCACCTTGAAGACATGAGGCGGTTCCGCCAGTCTCACGTTCCAAATGCGCCGGCGGCGGAGTTAAGCATGCTCAAGACCATGCCGATGCCTTTCGATGTTACCCTGCCCCAGGAAACAGGCCTGGTCAGGAAAATCTACGACTCCAGGGGCAAATTGACACTCGTGCCGATATGGAAAATCACGCCTTCCAGAGGCTCGCAGAACTGAGCCGGGGATATAAGCATTGACGATTAAAAGCTCTGTTCCATCCAATATTAAAGAACGCCAGCGTATCCTGGTGATGGACAGCAATCAGGATATGTTGATGTTATTGAACCGCACGCTGGAGCTGGAGGGTTACGATACCGTTATCGTTGTAGATTATGATGAAGCGGTGGCCATGCTGGATAAAATCAAACCGGACATGGTCATCATGGACACCTATTTGCCGGATATCGATTGCCTTAAAATCCTTGATATAATCAGAGAACACTCCGATATTCCAATCATTGTTATCACTGCGGATAACGAACTGGAAACATTAAGGACAGTCTTCGCACACGGCGCCGATGATTTCATACGGAAGCCGTTCGGGGTAAAGCCGTTCATCGCCAGGATAAAGGCCAAGCTAAGGCGTTACCACGGCGAGATTCTCGCGCCGTCCTGATAAGACGGTCGCCAGAACACTTTTTTGTTTTTCAGGTAACAATTCATAGCTGGTTGGCCTTGAATTTTTTTATTTAGTATTAAGCCATATCTTATCTTACCCCCTGCTGTATTGATATTACGGCGGGGATTTGATTTTTTATTTTAAATACTGTATATTAGTAGCACAACTGAATATTTAAACAGGGGTGCCCGAGCGCGAGCGAGGGACCAAACGGAATGCAAGTCGGTG
>JAFGOC010000111.1 GCA_016926705.1 Dehalococcoidales bacterium
AAATAACTATCACCCCAACCTTCCTCTAAAGTACCTGCCCCACACATTATAGCGATAGCTATGCTAGGTTTGCGGTATTTTTTGCAGCTTAAGAACCCATGGCGTAGTCCGCGGGGGATAAATACCGTGCTGGTAGTATCAAATGTGAGAGCCTGCCCGCCGAGGTAAATTTCCATTTCAGCTCCCAGGTCTTCAGGATTTTGCGGGTCGCCGCCGAGGAACAGGATGATTTCATCGCAGTTATTATGCACCATTTCCGGTATAGTGTTACCGTAGTCTTTTGATACCGGTATACCGAACGTCCAGCCGTATTCGATATAGTATTTAACACCCGGCACCTGCACGCTACTCATATAGGTCAAGGTGGGGCTAGTATGCCCGGTGACACCCGGGGCCACTTCACGCATAGGGCTACGCACAACGTATTGTTCAAAGTCGAAGTCTTTGGTCTTTTTAGGAAGGGCTATTTTCTCATTATGGATGCCGCTTTCTTCCCAGGCTTCGCCGGCGCTGCCGGTGCCGAGCATAATAGCCATCTGAAGGTGGGGAAACTGAAAATCTTTCCAGATTACCGGGCCGTGGGGCGTGCCTCTGGGAATGTAAAAAGTGGTAGAAGTATTAAAGACAATCGGCTGACCGCCAACGTAAAACTCCACCTCGCCGCCAAGTACCTGCGGCATTTTATAATTTCCGCCGATATGCATAACAATTTCATCATAGTCATGCACATGCTCATGGAGGCTGGGATTGGGTTCAGGAATGCCATATATCCAGCCGGGCTCCATATAGTAATTACACCCCGATACCTGCTTGTTGCTAAGCATAGTCATGGTGGGGCTCTGGCGGTTTTTCGTGCCGCCGAAGGCTTCATAAAGGGGCTTTCTTACCAAATATTTTTCATAGTCGATTTTCGGCATATTATTCTCCTCCACTAACGTACTTGATAAAATCATAGGCCTAAAGCCAAAAAGTGTCAAAAAAAAAATCACTTTCTTTACACAATGCAAACGATAATAATATAATGCTGAAACCGATACCTAAACGAAAGAAGTTAAAGCATGCCAGAAGATTCAGAACTTACCAGTTACGACTCTGTTGATATCGAGGTCTACCTGAAGCACGTCGAGCGTCCTCTTTCTTGGAACAATCTTTACGAGAGGCCGGCTATGTTAGCACTGCTGCCGTCGCTAAAGGGGAAAAACGTGCTGGATATCGGCTGCGCCTCCGGGTTCTATACAAAATATGCTTTAGGTAAGGGCGCTTACGTTACCGCGGTGGATATTAGTAAAACAATGGTTGATAGACTGGCCGCAAGTATAAAATCACCAAATCTCAAACTGCTTTGCGCCGATATTGCCAAGCCGATGCCCTTTTTGGAGTCTGATACATACGACTGCGCTATATGCTCGCTTGTCTTGCATTATATTAAAGATTGGAAAACCCTTCTAGCGGAGTTATACCGGGTCCTGGAAAGGAAGGGGAGGGTGATAATTTCCACTCACCACCCTTTCGAGATGTACCAGTACCTCAAGCTGCCGAGCTACTTTGATTTCAAGCTGGTGGAGGATACCTGGGGCTCCAGCGGGCCACATCCGTTTAATGTGCGCTATTACGTACGCCCCCTGAACGAGGTACTACGCCCGATAATACAATCCAAATTCAATATAATCAGTATCGACGAGCCTTTACCCGACGAAAGATGCAAGGAACTAGCTCCGGAAACATACAAACGGTTGATGGAAAGGCCGGGTTTTTTGTTTATAATTCTGGAGAAATGAGCAATGAAAAACAGCGATGAAAAAGCGGTAATATCCAGTATACTGTCCTGGGCGGAAAGCAAACCGGATATACGGGCGGTGATACTAACCAGCTCCCGCGCCAAGCCCGACGAAAAACTCGATGAGTTTTCCGACTACGACGTAATAATCACAGCCAAGGACATAAAACCGTACCTGGATGATAAATGGCTGGGCGACTTCGGGAAGGTACTGGTTGTCTACCGCGACCCGGTTGAAGTAAGATTCGGGTTTGAGAGGTTCATCAGGGTAACACAGTACGAAAATGGGCTGAAGATAGACTTCACCTTCTGGCCGGTGGGGCTGCTAAAAAAGGTAACAAGTATGAAAGAGCTGCCGGACTACATCGACGACGGGTATAAGGTCCTTCTGGACAAGGACGGGCTGACGCGGGGCATGCAAGCGCCTTCCTGCCGGGCGTTCGTGCCCAAACCGCCGACAAAAGCAGAGTATCTCCAATTTGTTGAGGAGTTCTTCTCCAACGCTCCTTATGCGGCCAAGCATATCCGCCGCGGCGACCTGTTCCCACTTAAGGGAATGCTGAATTTCATGAGATACGAGAAACTTTGCCGAATGCTAGAGTGGAAAGTGGAAATCTACCATGAGTGGTCGCTGAAACAGGGGCAATACGGCAAAGGACTTCAAAAATACCTCGATAAAGATATCTTAAGAGAACTGAAAAAGACATTTGACGGCGAAGGAGATGACGTTTACTGGAAGGAGCTTCATAATACCATAGAGTTATTCAGAAAAACAGCTAAAGAAGTGGGCAGTAAATTAGGATATGCTTATCCCGAAGATATTGACTCGCGCGTGATTAAATACCTGGAAAAAGTTAGAAGCGGAGAGCTGCCCTAGACGCGTTGTGTCATCTGGTAGGACTTACCCTCGGTGACGATGGAGGGGGCGATGACCATCTCGGCGTTATGGAATTCCCGGATGGTGGCGGCGCCGCAGAAGCCCATGGCCGTACGCAGGGCTCCGACGAGGTTTTCCGTGCCGTGCACTACCGAAGTGGGGCCGAAGAGCAGTTTCTCCAGAGTTGTGGTAGTGCCAACCTTAATACGCGTGCCGCGGGGGAGGGCGGGGTGGGGATGGGACATGCCCCAGTGATAGCCCCGGCCGGGGGCTTCCTTGGTACGGGCAAAGGGCGAGCCAATCATAACGGCGTCGGTGCCGGCGGCAAAAGCCTTGCAGATATCGCCGCCTTTATACAGGCCGCCGTCGGTAATAATCGGCACGTATTTGCCGGACTCCTTAAAATACATATCCCGCGCCGCGGCGCAGTCGATGGTAGCCGTTATCTGCGGGACGCCGATGCCGAGGACTTCGCGGCTGGTGCAGGCAGCCCCGGGGCCGACGCCGACCAGGACGCCGGCGATGCCCGTCCTCATGAGCTCCAGGCAGGCGGTGTAGCTGACGCAATTACCGACAACGATAGGCATTTTAATCTGCTTGCTTAATTCCGAGAAGATAAGGCCGCGGTAGCTCTTGGAGATATGACGGGCGCTGGTAACGGTGGACTGGACTACCAGAATATCGCCGCCGGCTTCTGCCACGATAGGCGCCAGGTGCTTGGTGTTAGCAGGAATCAGGGATATAGCACAAACGGCACCGGCTTCTTTAACAGCCTTTACTCTGTCGCCGACAAGGTTGTCCTTAATCGGCTCTTTATAGACCTTCTGCAGTAAGGCAGTGACTTCGGAGTCGGAGGCCCTAGCGATTTTATCAAGGACTTCATCGGGGTGTTCATAGCGCGCCTGAATGCCGTCGAGATTAAGCACACCGAGTCCGCCCATCTTGCTGATTTGTATGGCCAATTTAACGTCGACGACGGAATCCATGGCGGAGGTTATAAAGGGAATCGAGAAAGTAAAATCGCCGATGTGAAACTCCGTGTTGGTCTGGTCGGGGTTCAGGGTAACATCCCCGGGCACAATGGCGACTTCGTCAAAGCCGTAGGACTGACGGAGCTGTTTAAACTTTGGTGACGCTTTTGCGCTGCACATTTATGTGCTCTTAATTATAACAAAAAATAGAAAAATTATGCAAGCCAGAATATTCTATGGGTTAATTCATTTATTCTGCCTGCCAGAAGGCAAAGAGGTTGACAATTCGGCATGTGAAAGATATAATTCGGTCACGAACGACATTACAAGGACGGAACATGTTTTTACTATTCATGCTATTCGGCTTGATATTCCTGATATCCGGAGGAATCGGGCTTTTTTATACCAACACCAACCTCGTCGCCTGGAGTACGATGTGGGTCTTCGGGAATTTGACCTTCGGGACATTCGCGCTCTTCGGCGTGCTGATACTGTTTTTTCTGGCGTTCTTCAACGCGGAGCTGGATAGATAGAATAAATCCGGAAACCACCACGATAATTTCAATCCCAAGACGTACGCGCCACAGGAAGCCGCTGCATCTCAAGAATAGACAGGCAGAGGCGTATCTCCTATAATGATTATGTCAGGAAAACACGAAAATGCCCATACTTTACGTCGTAGCCACACCAATCGGCAATTTAGAAGACATATCGCTGCGTGCCCTCCGCGTGCTGCGGGGGGTAAAGCTGATTGCCGCCGAAGACACCCGTAAGACACGGCGCCTGCTGGCGTCCTATGACATCAAAACACCCATGACTAGCTATTACGAGCACAATAAAATCACGAAGCTGGAATATATACTTGAGCAGCTTAAAAAAGGCGACGTAGCACTGGTCTCCGAGGCGGGGATGCCGGGCATTTCCGACCCCGGCTACGAGCTTATCGTCGCCGCCAGCAAGCGAAATATAACCATCGTTCCGATTCCGGGGCCTTCGGCGATAACGGCGGCCTTGGCGGTCTCCGGGCTGCCAACGGACAGGTTCACTTTCATCGGCTTCCTGCCGAACAAAGCAGCGGCAAGACGCAAAATGCTGGAGTCAATAAAAGAAGAAACACGAACCATCATCGCACTGGAAGCGCCGCACCGACTGACGTCAGCGCTGGAAGACATACGGCAAATACTGGACGACCGGCATATCAGCGTCTGCCGTGAGCTTACCAAGCTCCACGAGGAGGTCTTCCGGGGCACGGTGGGGGAGGCCATCAAACATTTTCCCGCGCCGCGGGGCGAGTTTACGCTGGTAATACAGGGGAGGGGGACAAAAGAAAAGCCGCAGCTGACCGACGAAGTGGAGAGGAAACTGCACGAGATTTACCTGGCGGGGGCTTCCGCCAAAGAGGCGGTCGTCAGAGTGGCTGAAGAGACTGGACTTAAGAAAAAAGAACTTTACCGGACCTGGCTAAGGCTGGACAAGGTCTGGGAAAGAAATAGACAAAATACACGCAAAAGCAAATAAAGGAGCAAGCATATGCGACGTGGCTGTGTATCACTGGGCGAGATTAAATGCGATGGCTGCAAGAAAATCATCCCCTACCCCGACCGCTACCTTGCAATCGATGAAAAAGGCGGTAAAGAGGACGATGAAGGGGACACCAAGCGGTACTGTATCGAC
Source organism: Dehalococcoidales bacterium (assembly GCA_016926705.1). Classification (GTDB taxonomy): domain Bacteria; phylum Chloroflexota; class Dehalococcoidia; order Dehalococcoidales; family RBG-16-60-22; genus RBG-13-51-18. The sequence goes on from JAFGOC010000111.1 coordinate 5,300, forward strand.
TGCTGCCTGAAAAAAGGCTATGCCCAGTATAAAGAAGAGAAAGGCGAAAAGATACTGACCTTTTTCTAGGTCAGGCGACACCACCGCAACATGAGCGAGAGGATATTAATCGGGGTGGGGTGGCCTTACGCCAACGGTCTGCTGCACGTGGGGCACCTGGCGGGGGCCAATCTGCCGGCGGACATTTTCGCGCGGTACCACCGCCTCAAGGGGAACGAGGTGCTGATGGTATCCGGCTCCGACCAGCACGGCACACCGATAACGATAAAAGCCGAACAGGAAGGCAAGACCCCGGCGGAAATCGCCGACCGGTATCACCGCGCTTTTTTAGAAGCGTGGAACAGACTGGGGATTACCTGGGACCTGTACACCTCCACGACCACCCAGAACCATGCCGCAGTGACACATGACATATTTCAAACGCTTTTAAAGAAAAACTACATTTATAAGTCGAGCATGTCCCAACCCTACTGCCCCAAGTGCCAGCGTTTCCTGCCCGACCGATATATCGAAGGGACCTGCCCGTATTGCGGCGATACCAGCGCCCGCGGCGACCAGTGCGACACCTGCGGCAAACCTCTCAATGCCGCCGATTTGAACGACCCGCGTTGCCGTCACTGCGGGACGGCGCCTGAATTCCGCGAGACAGAACACCTGTTTTTCAAGTTAAGCGCCTTCCAGGACAAGCTGCTGGACTGGGTTAAAAAGAAGACGTACTGGCGTCCTAACGTGCAGAATTTCACGCTCGGTTTTCTTAAGGAGGGGCTGAACGACCGGGCGATAACACGGGACATCGACTGGGGCATTACCGTACCTATGCCCGGTTTCGAGAACAAGCGGTTTTACGTCTGGTTCGAGAACATTATCGGCTACCTTTCCGCCAGTAAAGAGTGGGCGCAGAAACAGGGCGACCCGGAAAAATGGCGTCGCTTCTGGGAGGGGGACGCTAAAGGCTATTACTTTATCGGCAAGGACAACATCGTCTTCCACACGATGAACTGGCCGGCGATGCTAATGGGATACGGGGGCTTGAATCTGCCTTACGACGTGCCGGCTAATGAATTTATGACCATCGAGAGCAAGAAAGGCTCCAAGAGCCGCAACTGGGCGATATGGGTGCCGGACTACCTCGAAAGGTACGACCCCGACCCCCTGCGCTACATACTCTCAATAAATATGCCGGAGTCCAGCGACGCCGATTTCTCCTGGCGGGAGTTCGTGCGGCGCAATAATGACGAACTGGTGGCAACTTACGGCAACCTGGTTAACCGGGTGCTGACCTTCACCTACAGGAACTTCGACGGGCAGGTGCCGGAACCCGGCAAACAGGACGATGCCGATAAAGAACTCCTCGCCGGGGCGGACGCGTGCCTGGAAAAGGCAGGAGAATCCATATCAAAATGCAGCTTCAAGCAGGCAATCACTATTGCCATGTCTTTAGCGCAGCAGGCCAACCGCTACCTGGACGATAAAGCTCCCTGGAAGAAAATCAAAGAGGATAAGGCGGCAGCCGCTACTTCATTGTATGTGGCTATAAACACCATATCCCGTTTGAAAACCATGCTATCGCCGTTTTTACCTTTCAGTTCGCAGAAGGTACACGAATACCTCGGGTTCGAGGGGAAGGCGGAAGAAGGCGAATGGAAACCGCAAACTGTGGCGGCCGGGCAAAAATTAAGAGAGCCAAAACCGCTATTTGTAAAACTCGACGAGAGCGTAGTCGAGGAGGAGACCAGGCGACTTGGAGCTTAAGCAGATATACACCCCTATCCAGAAGGACCTGGACAAGGTAAAAGACACCATCAAGTCTATCAGCCTGATAGACTATAAATGGCTATCCGAGCAATTGAGCTATATCGTCAGCGAGACGGGAAAAGGAATCAGACCGGCGCTGACGTTGATATCCGGCAAGCTGTTTCACTATGACCTTAATTACCTGATGCCGATGGCGGTCTCTGTGGAGCTGATGCATACGGCGACGCTGGTGCATGACGATGCCATCGATAAGGCTTTAACGCGGCGGGGGCAGGAGACCATCAACAGCCGGTGGGGGGACGAGATAGCCATACTGATGGGGGACTTTTTGTTCGCCAAGGCGGGCGAGTTCGTCGCCGACACACAGACGCCGCGGGTAATCAAGCTTTTCTCCCAGACCCTCGGCATCATATCCAGCGGCGAGATAGGCCAGTTCCGGGGAGCCTACAATATCAACCAGGACCGCGAAAGCTACTTCCAGCGCATTTACAGAAAGACCGGCTCTCTATTTTCTTTATCCACGCAGTCGGGCGCCATCCTGGGCAAAGCCCCGGAGGCAGCGGTGACAATCATGAGAGAGTACGCCGATAACCTGGGTATAGCCTTCCAGATAGTGGACGATATCCTGGACTTCACCAGCACGGAAGAAGCTCTGGGCAAGCCGGTGGGCTCCGACTTGAGACAGGGGACGCTGACGCTGCCGGCGATATTTATCATCGAGCGCAATCCGCGGGACAACCCGGTGAAGCGGTTTTTTGCATCCAGAGATAAAAGGGACGCCGAAGAAGCAATCGATACCGTGAGGAACAGCGGGGTAATCAAGGAATGCTATAAAATAGCCGGGGAGTACTGTGAAAAAGCCTGCCGTAATCTCAAGGTTCTGCCGCAGAACGACAGCCGACAGGCACTTTACGACCTGGCAAAATTCGTGATTTCACAGGGGAAGTAAAGCCCAGACCTTTTTTTCATTAAAGTATCGATAGAGATTGCCGCGTCATCCCGGTTACATCGGGACTCCTCGCAATGACAAAAGAGACGCGCGGGGAATGATGTTGTAACTAATGACCTTCCCAGATTGTGCCGTCGAGGTAGGTCTCTTTTTTAGACGTCGGCAGCTTTTCCTTAAATAGGTCGACGGCATAGGCAACGGCAGCCAGACCCTCGCTGCGGTGGGCCGCGGCAACCGCCACCACGAGGTTGATATCACCTACTTCCAGCTTACCGATACGGTGATAAATGACCACGTTGTTCACCGGATACTTACGCCGGATTTCCGCGGCGATTTCATCCAGTCTGGCGGCAGCCTTACCATCGGAATCGGTGTACTCTATCGAATAGACCGATTTGCCGCGGGAATTATCACGAATGAGGCCGACATAGGTCGCCACGCAGCCGCTATCGGGTGTTCTGGCCTGATTGACGGCATCTTCTGGGGAGATAGGCTCATCAGTTATATGAATCATGATACGCTTGATAAATAATGAAAAATAGATGATACAAACCAACCCTAATCAGTAGGCGCGGGTGTCTGCTTGGGAACAAGCTTGGGCACGGCCGGGGCTTTCTTGGGCTGCAGAACCGCTTCGCCTTCAGCTACGGGTTTAACCGGCGCCGGTATGGCGGTCTTTTTAACCTTCTCACCGGGAGCGGTAAGACCGATTTCGTTAAAGAACTTCTCCAGCTCCTTGCCTTCCAGAGTCTCGCGGGAAATCAGCTCTTTAGCCAGGAGTTCCAGCTTCTTACGGTTCTTGGTCAAGATACCACGCGCGGTCTTATGTGCCGTATCAATGATAATCTGAACCTCTTCATCAATCAGGTCGGCTACATTGTCACCGTAGTCGCGCTGCTCGGAGATTTCACGACCGAGAAAAACCATTTCTTCCTTGTGCCCGAAGGTCCTGGGACCCAGCTTGTCACTCATACCGTAGTCGGTCACCATTGCCCGCGCCAGCTTGGTGGCACGCTCGATATCGCTCCTAGCGCCATCGGTCATTTCATTAAAAACAATCTCTTCGGAGGCTCTGCCGCCGAGGGCATAAGCCAGCATGTCCTTCATGTACGAACGAGTGTGTAGATAACGGTCTTCAGCCGGCAGTTGCTTGGTATAACCACCGGTCATACCCCGGGCGACGATAGAAATCTTGTGCACGGGGTCGGCGTTGGGCAACATCCTGCTGACGAGAGCATGGCCTGCTTCATGATATGCGGTGATTTCCTTTTCCCTGGGGCTAATTTTACGGCTCTTGCGCTCCGGACCGGCAATCACCCTATCTATAGACTCCTCAAGCTCATCGGTGCCGATGACCTTTTTATTACGCCTGGCAGCCAGGATAGCGGCTTCATTAACCAGATTGGCGAGGTCGGCCCCGCTGAAACCTACGGTACCTTTAGCCAGAGTTTCCAGGTTGACATCTTTATCAAGGGGCTTGCCATTGGAATGCACTTTCAGGATAGCTAGTCTGCCGACAATATCCGGCAGGTCCAGCACCACACGCCGGTCGAAACGGCCGGGTCGGAGAAGGGCGGGGTCGAGAATATCGGGGCGGTTAGTGGCGGCGATAACGATAACGCTGGTGTTGGTATCAAAACCATCCATTTCCACGAGAATCTGGTTAAGCGTCTGCTCCCTCTCGTCGTGGCTGCCGCCCAGTCCGGTGCCACGCTGGCGGCCTACGGCATCAATTTCATCGATAAATATAATACACGGCGTATTACGCTTGGCCTGGTCGAAGAGGTCGCGCACCCGGGAAGCGCCGACACCGACGAACATCTCAACAAATTCACTGCCGCTAATGGAGAAGAAAGGAACATCGGCCTCGCCGGCGACAGCACGCGCCATCAGGGTCTTGCCGGTACCGGGAGGGCCTATCAGCAACACGCCCTTGGGGATACGAGCACCAAGTGACTGAAACTTCTCTTTAGATTTAAGGAAATCGACGACTTCCTGCATATCCTGCTTGGCTTCCTCCGCGCCAGCGACATCGGCAAAGGTAACGGAGGTGCGGTTGGCGGGGAAAAGCCTGGCCCGACTACGCCCGAAGCTCATTGCCTGGTTGTTGGCCCCGCGCGCCTGACGGAATATCCAGAAGAACACCAAGATTAACAGCAGAAACGGCAGAATATTAATAATCAATCCACCCCAGTTAATCCCCGAAGAACCCGTGACATCAACAACAATGTTATCAAGCTTAAGCCCCTCAATATCATAAATACTAGAATTAAGCTCCTTATAAGCTTGTATCTCCTGGCCGTTTACGGTGGTTACAGTCAGTAAATCGCCATCCACGGATATCTTTTGTATCTCATCGTTTTGAGACATGGAGACGATTAAACTCAAAGGAACCTGGGCGGGCTCATCGCTGCCCGGCATGAGGAAAGAAAAAAGTAGTACCGCCGCCAGTAAGATGATTATATATATGACGCCGTTGCGTTTCCAGTTAGATTTCATAACCCGCCTCAACTATCCTGTTACTACAATTATACCATAAAAAATATTAATCAATAGTTGAATGGTACGAAAGTAACAAATCATATAGTATTTACTTCAACTAAAACACGAGCGGCGAGGCAGGCACACCTGAAACTCGAACTGCCTCGCCGCTCACAATTGAGGAGGCACTAACGGCGAAGATATATAAACATCATCATCAAACCAGATCAGGAGCCTAATTTATGGCTTCAAGCACACATTCGCGGTTGGTCTCGGCAGCGGCCATTATCTCATCAAAGCCGATTTTATTCTTACGTAACAGCTTCAGGCAGGCAGCGACAACATCAGAATCATATAGAATACCACTGCCCCGGCTTATTTCCTCCAGCGCATCGTCCAGTCCAAGCGCCGGACGATAGGGCCGATGAGAAGACATCGCCTCAACAACATCGGCCACGCTCAATATCCTGGTTTCAAGTATAATATCGTCGCCAGTCAGACCATCAGGATAGCCGGAGCCGTCAAGCCTCTCATGGTGCTGAAGGACTGCTGTGGTTACCGGCCAGGGGAAATCGATTTGCTGAAGGATATCGTAGCCTACCCGGGAATGGTTCTTAATTATATTGAATTCGCTGGCATTAATTTTGCCGGGCTTGGTCAAAATTTCCGTCGGTATGGAAACCTTGCCGATATCATGGACGAGGCCGGTCACATAAACACCGGTCATCTGCCAATCGGTGAACCCGATTTCTTTAGCGATAACACGCGCCAGTTCAGCTACACGGCGCTGGTGGCTGGCAGTATAAGGGTCGCGGCTGCCCATAACCCTGGATACGACATTTATTACACCTTCAATCGTTTTATGAAGTTCGTTAAATTCCCCTTTCACATTTTCAATATCTCCGAGTATGTTCGAAGAAGCTCTTTGCAGGATTCGTTGTTCCTCTAAAGAATCCGGCTTGCGGAAAGAATTACCGGCGAGCAAGAGGATACCTGATACACGGTTTTTGTTCTTCAGCGGCACCAATAATTCAATGCCGCTGTTTTTCAGGATTTCTTTATCGCGCGGCGGCAGGCCATTAACATATTTTTTCCCTTTTATCAGCAAAACCGCCAGCAAAATAAGACAGATAAAAACCCACATGAGCGGTATAAAAAAGTATAAATTCAAATAATCAACTCCAAATTCTAGCTCCGGGTTCCGGGGTATTCAATCTGATTATATATACAGGCAACTGTTCGAGCCCCGCAACGCGCCGGCCCAGGCACAAGTCCTGCGGGTATAACCAGCGCGTCAACGAAGCCCGAATCAGAGAGGCAGCTACTAAATGCAGCCGATAGCCGCAGCGAATAATAAAGCTAAAAAAACGGCTGGAGGACAATAAAGTCATTTCCACAGGCTTAACCTCCGTACCTTCCAAGTTTAAACAGGCAACGTCAATTAATAATCACAATCAAACCCTAAAAAATACCAAAAATATCACAGGATAAAAGTAACATGGCCCGGTGAATTTAATATAACCGGGGTATAATCACCGTTCATGAAAACGGCATAAAAACAGCCAGCCCGGGAACCGTTTTAACTTGACAAGTAAAAGTCCGCTAGTGTACATTTTTAGTGTATTGCGTAAAATTCCATGCCTTTTTAGAGCATTTTTACCAACGATAATCACTCACCACACCCGAAAGATACGCCATTATTAAAGATGGTCACACGCAAATTCTTGGAAGGAGAATAATCGACATGTCTGCTGTCAAAGGCAAAAAGGTTGACGTGAAGCCGGACAAAACGGTAATCAAAGCCCTGGCGCTGGGGGGACTGCTGGGAGGCGGGGGCGAGTGCGTTGTCGATGTTAAAGACGGCAAAGCCGTGAGAATCCGGCCGTTCCACTACGACTGGAAATACGATAAAAAGAAGTTCAACGCCTGGAAGATGAAGCGTAACGGCAAGACGCTGGAACCATTGATGAAAGCCCTGCCCGGCACGTTCTCGCTGGCATATAAGAAGAGGACATTCTCCCCCAACCGCATCAAATATCCCTTAATCAGGGTGGACTGGGACCCCAACGGGGAGAGAAACCCGCAGAACCGCGGCAAGAGCAAGTACCGCAGGATTTCCTGGGATGAGGCGACGACAATCATCGCCAACGAAATTAAAAGAGTACATAAAAAGTACGGTCCGTGCTCAATCCTGGTCCAAGGCGACGGGCATGGCGAGTGCAAGACGATTCATACACCGCACGGGCACCAGGGACGGCTCCTCGACATGATGGGGGGGTTCACGCAGCAGGTAAGAAACCCTGATAGCTGGGAAGGCTGGTACTGGGGCTCCAAGCATGTCTGGGGGCAGGGCTTCCAGGGCATGATGTCGCCGGCGGCCAACCTTATTAAAGACATCACCGAAAACGCCGAGATGGTGCTGTTCTGGGGAGGCGACCCGGAGACCACCCCCTGGGGCTTTACCGGACAGTACGCCACCCGCATCTGCTATTTCTGGACGCAGGCAGGCATCAAACAGGTCTATATCTGCCCCGAGCTTAACTACGGCGCCGCCGTCCATGCCGACAAGTGGATACCGGTGCTGCCCAATACGGATGCCGCGTTGCAGCTGGCGATAATATATACATGGGTAAAAGAAGGAACCTGGGACAAAGAGTACGTCAAGACCCACGTAGTGGGCATGGATTATGTAAAGAATTACGTGCTGGGTAAAGACGACGGCATACCCAAGACACCGGAATGGGCTTCCAAGAAATGCGGCGTGCCGGAGTGGACGATTAAGGCGCTGGCGAGGGAGTTCGCTAAAAAGGTGACGTCAATCGCCCACTACTTCGGCGGGTCGTTCATCAGGGGTCCGTTCTCTCATGAGCCCGGCCGACTTGAATGCGTGCTGCTGGGCATGCAGGGACTAGGCGGGCCTGGCGTGCACCAGTGCCAGATAACCTACTTCGGCATGCCCCGCGCCGAGGGTCTTAAGAGCATCCGTTACTTTAACCCGGCATTAACCGAGCGCTTGAGAATACCTTGCAGGACGACTATTGACGCCTGGGGCAAACAGCTGATACCCAAGACGCTGATACAGGACGCCATCATCAAGCCGCCCCTTACGTTCTTCGGCAGCGGCGGGCAGGAATGTCAGACGGAAGAGCAGTTTGAGAAGTACACCTACCCTATCGAGAAGGAAAAGGGCGGCACTTTAGTTCACATGATATGGACGGATACACCCTGCCGTATCACCTGCTGGAACCACGGCAACTGGACAATCGACGCCTTCCAGCACCCATCTATCGAGTGCGTCGTGGCGCAGCACCCATGGCTGGAGAACGAATGTGTTTACTCCGATATCATTTTGCCGGCCAACACCACGTTAGAAGTGGAAGACATCGTCACCAACTCAAGGCAGGGCCCACACTTCCAGAGCGTCTGCATCCAGGAGCAGGCAATACAGCCCATCGGCGAGTCCAGGAGCGACTACGAGATAGTACTGGCAATCGCTGAGAAACTTGGCTACGGTAAAAAGTTTTCCGAGGGAAAAACGACCAGAGACCTGCAAAAAGACGTCTTCGACACAATGGAGCTTGGAGACATGACCACATGGAAAGAGTTGCTGGAAAAGAAATACTTCGTCTATCCTGTAGCTAAAGACTGGGAAAGCGACCCGCCCGGCTTCAGGAAATTTTACGAAGACCCTAAGAAAAATCCGCTACAAACACCATCGGGCAAGCTGGAGTTCTACTCCGAGAGATTAGCCAAGAACTTCCCCGATGATAAAGAAAGGCCGCCCTACCCGCAGTGGATCGAAAAGAGCGAGACGCACGACGAGCGACTCTCCAGCGAGCGGGCTGCCATGTTCCCGCTGCTATGTATGTCTAATCACGGCAGGTGGCGCGTACATGCCCAGGGTGACGACATTACCTGGACACGCGAGACAGTCACCTGTAAAGTCCTTGGGGCAGACGGCTACCGTTACGAGCCGGTCTGGATTAACCCGAAGGATGCCGCCAAGCGAGGCATCAATGACGGAGACATCGTGAAGGTATTTAACGAACGAGGTGTAGTGCTCTGCGGCGCTCGCGTCTGGGAGCGTATGAGTCCCGGAGTGGTTTATGTCGACCACGGGGCGCGGCACGACCCGATAATCGATAATGTTGACCGTGGTGGGGCAATCAACACCATCGCTCCGAACGGAATAACATCCAAGAACGCCTGCGGCCAGGCCACAAGCAGCTACCTGGTCGATGTCCAGAAAGTCACCGAAAAAGATTACCAAGAGTGGCGTGAGAAAGACCCCGAATCCTACGACGCCGCTTTTAAGAGAGAATACGACCAGGCTTCCGGCCTGCGCTTTAACGCCTGGGTCGAAGGAGGTATGGAATAATGAAGGTATTTGTCATCGACATCGGGATTTGCAACGGCTGTTACGCCTGCCAGATAGCCTGCAAGGACGAGCACGTGGGCAACGACTGGTCGCCCATTGCCAAGCCGCAGCCGGACACCGGGCAGTTCTGGATGAAGCTAAACGAGTACATACGGGGCACGGTGCCCAAGGTTAAAATGCATTATATTCCCCTCCTCTGCCAGCACTGCGACAAAGCCCCGTGCATACCCGCCTGCCCGGTCAAGGGCGCCATCTACAAGCGGGACGACGGGCTGGTGATTATCGACCCGGAAAAATGCACCGGCTGTAAAGCCTGCGTGGACGCCTGCCCTTACGGCGTCATCTACTTCAACGACAGCCTGAATATCGCGCAGAAATGCACCGGCTGCGCCCACCTGCTGGACGGCGGGGAGTGGAAAGTACCGCGATGCGCCGACGCCTGCCCCACCGAGGCGATAAAGTTCGGTGAGGAAGCCGAATTTAAGGGCATGATTGCCAGGGCCGAGGTACTCAAGCCGGAGTCGAAAACAAAGCCCAGAGTGTATTACCTGAATATCCCCAAGAAATTCATCGCCGGCACGGTTTACGACCCTATCGAGAAAGAGGTAGTTATCGGGGCGAAATGCACGTTAACGGGGTCGAAAGCAGGCAAGATGAAGACAGAAACCACCGACGCCTTCGGGGACTTCTGGTTCGAGGGGCTGGCGGACGGCACTTATAACCTTACGATTGACGCGAAGGGCTTTAAGGCAAAGTCGTTCAATAAGCTCAACACTGAGAAAGACATCAACCTGGGCGACATACCGCTGGACAAGGCGAAGAAGAAATAAAGCGGGTTAAACACACGATTTGAAGGAGGAGCCTGACGGCTCCTCCTTTTTTTATCTTGTGCCCGGCTGCACCAGTTCGACTATCAATCCTGCCACATCGAGGTCAAGATAGGCAACGCCGCCGCCATTTTTAAATTGAGAGGTGAGTAATATCTCGGAGCCTTGAGCGGTGAGACGTTTGACATCTTCATTTAGATTATCGACCATAAAGCCCAGGTGCTGGATGCCCTCCCCTTTGGCGTCGAGGAATTCCCGGTGCGGTGATTCTCCGTCGATTGGCTGAATCAACTCAAGCTCCATATTGCCGATTTGAGTTGTCTGAATCGCCACTCTCTTGCTAGGCACGAAAGGTTTCCCCCGGTAGGTTTCCCGGGCGTCAGCGGGCAGAATCCTCGGCTTGAATGGGCCTATACCCAGAGCGGTAAAACGCTTGATGGCTTTATCCATGTCCTTGACGACAACCCCGAGGTGGATTAACTGCGAAAAGGTAGATTTTCCGGTTGCACTACTTTCCATGATTTATCTCCTCAAGATAATTAGTCAGACCAATTAAGGTTAACACTAAATATAGATTAATGTCATTTTAAATCCCCCTCTTTCCCTCCCGTATCGTGGTACGGGACAGGCTCTTTTTCAAAGGGGGACGCCAATACCCCAAATTTATTGGGGTGTTTAAGAGGAGTGCAAACCCCTCTTTTAAATATATTCCCCCTCTCCAAATAATTGAATTGATGGTTTATATAGATGTCCCATTTGGAGAGGGGGATAAAGGGGGTAAGGTGAAGTATTACCCCCACTCCGAGATTCTTCGCTGCGCTCAGAATGACAGGGAGTAAAGGGACTGGATTCCCGCCCCCGATTATAATACGGGACATGTTGCGCGGGAATGACGATTTATATTATATATTTGCGCCGTGATGTTGTTTAACTTAAACTTAAAGTAGACTGTATTTTCCCGGAGGAACTTTATGTCAAGGCAGAACAACATCATCATCATCGGGGGGACGGCCTGCGGGCCAAAAGCCGCGGCACGGGCGAGGCGCCTGGATTCCAATGCCAGGATAACGATTATAGAACAGCGCGATAATCTTTCCAGCGCCACCTGCGGCCTGCCCTACTTTCTAAGCGGGGTGGTAAAGGAGGGGGACTTAATACAGAGGGACAACAATTTTTTTAGAAACGGACTAAAAATGACGGTATTCACCGGCACCAGAGCCGTGTCAATAAATCCGAAAGCCAAGAGCGTGGAGATAGCGGATATTAAGACCGACAAGCACCAGACACTGGAATATGACAGGCTGGTGATTGCCACCGGAGCCACGCCCACCGTGCCCAACTGGGAGGGCAAAGACCTCAAGGGTATCTTTACACTATCCAATATCCCGGACGCCGTCGGCATCCGCCGTTATGTATCAGGGCTTAAGAATAAAAAGGCGGTAATCGTGGGGGCGGGGCTAATCGGGCTGGAAGCGGCGGAAAACCTCGTCGCTATGGGGCTAAAGGTGACGGTACTTGAAATGCTGGGGTGGCCGCTGCCGACACTGCTGGACAAGGAAATCGCCTTCCAGCTGGAAAAGCACCTGAAATCCAGAGGCATCAAGCTGATGTTCGGGCAGCGGGTTACGGGCTTCAAAGGGGATAAGGCAGGCAAAGTAAATAAAGTAATGGTCGGGGACACCGCTATCGATGCCGGCATGGTGCTGCTGTCGCTGGGAGTGAGGCCGAACGTATCACTGGCTAAAGAAGCCGGTTTGAAAATCGGCACAACAGGGGGCATCGCCGTCAACGAGTACCTTCAGACCAGCGACCCTGATATTTATGCCGGCGGCGACTGCGCGGAGATGGTCAATATAGTTACCGGTAAAAAGACGCTGGTCCCGATGGGTTCGACAGCCAACAAGCACGGCCGGGTCATCGGCACCAACGTTACCGGCGGCAAAGATACATTCCCGGGGGTGGTAGGGACAGGCGTCGTGAAGGTCTTCGACCTCAACGTGGGGCGGACGGGACTAAACGAAGCGCAGGCGAAAGAGGCTGGATACGATATCGTCACCTCACTTGTGCCAAGCGAAGAACATGCCACCTATTACCCGGGGGCTAAAGATATACTGGTAAAGCTGGTGGCGGAAAAGGTCAGCGGCAGGCTGCTGGGTGGACAGGTAATCGGGCGGGGGGAGGCGGCCAAGCGCACCGACGTGCTGGCGACGGCGCTAACCATGGGCGCTACCATGGACGACGTTGCCAACTTAGACCTCGGCTACGCGCCGCCCTACAACAGCGCCATGGACCCGCTGCACCACGCCGCCAACGTTATCCGCAACAAGCAGGCAGGCTACGCGCGGGCGATATCACCCCAGGAACTAAAGCGCAAACTGGATAAAAACAAAAAGTTCGTCCTGCTGGACGTGCGCTTCCCGATGGAATGGAAAGAACAGCGCATCGAGACCCCGCAAACAAAACTGCTACCCCTGCCGGAGCTATACAAAAGAATGAACGAACTGGATAAAGACGATGAGATAGTGATTTACTGTAAAACAAGCATACGCGCCTACCAGGCGCAGAGGATACTGAATGATGCCGGTTATAAGAACGTGTACTTCGTGGACGGCAGCCTAGATGCCTGGCCATATGAAACCGCCAGTAACAAACAGGAATTAACTAAATAATATCTTAATCTTTAGTCTTTGTATCCGGTGGGGCGGCGGGATTATCCGAGTATTGCGGCATACCCCTCAAGAAGAAATTGGCCACCATCGCCAGTAAAGCCACTATCATGAACATGAAAAATATCTGCGTCAGCGCGGAATTCAGAGCTTCACGCAGCGTAGTAATCAGCTGGTCGAACAGGCTAAGTCCGTTAGCCCCCATACCCTCAAAGATAACCCGCATATTATCGTAAGCAGCGGGGTCGATAATAGCCTGCGGATTGTCAATTATGCCCGCAAGCTCGCCCGGTGATACGGCAGCGGTGACCTCCGGCGGTATATTAGCCATAAACGACGACGTAAAACGATTGTTCAAAACCGAGCCCATGAGAGCCAAACCTATCACCCCACCCAGCGGCCGCAGCAGCGAAATCAATGATGTGGCCGTTCCCAGCACCGGATAAGGCACACTGTTCTGGACGGCGAGCGTATGTACCGGCATGACACTGCCACTACCTAATCCGGTAATAACCAGATAAACGGTCGCCATGGCAAAGGTCGTGGTTACCGACATACCGGAAAGCAGTAAGAAACCGACGCAGGCAATACCCAGCGAAATCGTCCCCTGGATACGATAGCGTCCTCCTGTCCTGGAAAGCAACTGGCCGCCGATAAAACTCCCGAAAGCCATGCCCAGCATCATAGGCGTCATAAAGCCGCCGCTCTCCGTCGCCGATGCGCCCAGCACACCCTGGAAAAACAGCGGTACAAAGGTCATCACAGGGAAGAAAGAGGCGCCTTGCAGCAGGACCACGATTGAAGACACCGAAACCACGCGGTTGCGGAACAGGCTCATGGGGATAATGGGTTCAACAGCCTTATTTTCGACCTTTACAAAGGTAAAAAGCATGACCGCCGAAAAGACAAAAAGCCCGATAATAACCGGAGAGCCCCATTCATATTCAACCCCTCCCCAGTTGAGACCCAGTATCAGCGGCACCATAAACAGCGACAGTGTGATGATGCCAAAGTAATCAACACGGGGCTTTTCCACGGCAGGACGCAGCGCTGGGAACAGGAAAATAAATATTATGATGACGGCGATACCCAGCGGCGTGGTCAGGAAAAAGCACCAGCGCCAGGAAAGGGCATCGGTAATGATACCGCCGAGCGTGGGGCCGATAACCGTGGAAATGCCGAACACACCGGCCATTAGACCCATGTATTTTCCCCGTTCGTTCGGGGCGAAAAGGTCGGCGACGATGATGAAACCGAGGGCATTCATGGCGCCGAATCCGAAGCCCTGCACGGCGCGGAAGATAATAAGCTGGTTCATCGACTGGCTGAATCCGCTAAGCAGCGTGCCGACAACGAAGACACTCATGCCGGTAACCAGCACCCACTTGCGGCCGTACATATCGGACAGCTTGCCTGCCATCGGGAGGGAAATCGATTCCGCAATGATATAGGCAGTCTGCACCCAGGTATACTGGCTGAAACCGGCGAGGTCGGCAACGATTCTAGGCATCGCCGTGGATGTCACCGTCATAAAAATCGAGCCGAGGAACATGGTGAACATCGTGCCTATCAGCGCCGTCATTACCTGGCGCCGCGGCAAATGACTCTGGTATGTTTGTGTCGCTAATTTCTCCAAATTATTCCCTTGCCAACGTTACTAAAGTCTAGAAAACAACGCATAGAGTTTATGAAGAGAAACAGACAATTCCTTGAGCTCGGCATCGGAAAGCGAAGCGAGCTTTTCCCCGACACCGGTCCGGATAACCCTATCAAATTCCTCACCAATCCGCCGTCCCTTATCAGTCAGAGCCACATTGATAATACGCCGGTCGGAGGGTTCGGGGCTGCGGCAGACAATCTTCAACTGTTCAAGTCGGTCCAGCAGGTGGGTCATCTGGGGCTTAGGTATCTGGAGTCGCTCCCCTATTTCCGCGATATGCAGCGTGCCCTCATCCCGAAGAGTCTTCATTATTTCAATATGCGCGAGCGTGATGTGCTCTTCAATATGCGTGAAGGCCGTTTTCACCAGCTTACGCTGAAGACTGCGGCGTATCGAGGGGGTGATAGCCAGTAAATCGTTAATGACCGTATCCAGAATTGCCTTGCTCATGAAATTACGTATTAGTTCACGATATTAATAGTATAATTTGTAAACTATTATATCACCGTTCCAAAACGTCCGTCAAATTCACAGGATTTTTCATTGGACGTAATTAACCATCTGTACTAAAATAAGAGAAATCTTATCAGGGCATATAGAAATGAACCAGTGGCAAGAAGCCCAAAAAACGGTATTGCAAGCCGCCTGGAAGATGTTGGAAAAAGGGCTGGTGGTGGGCACTTCCGGTAATATCAGCCTGCGATTGCCCCCCGACGGCAAAAAGCAGCTGATGGCGATTACTCCTACTTCAAGGCACTACGATACTCTAAGCGCCAATGATATACCGATTATCGACTTTAACGGACAAAGAGTCGAAGGCAAACTACCGCCCTCGATAGAAACGACTATGCACGTCGGGATTTACAGGGCGAGAAAAGACGTCAACGCTATCATCCATACCCATTCCGTCTATGCCAGCGCCGCTTCCGTAGCCGGAACAAATATTCCACCGCTGCTGGAAGACCAGGTGGTCTTTCTCGGCGGAGAAATAAAAGTAGCGGGATACGCTCCCAGCGGTTCGCCGGAATTGGTCATCAATTCCGTAGCCGCCCTGGGCGAGAGAAACGCCGTCCTGCTGGCGAACCATGGGGCGGTAGGCACGGGGCGGACCATGCGGGACGCTTTTACCGCCTGCGAGCTTATCGAGAAAACCGCCAAGGTCTATTTTCTAACCGCATTAGCGGGAAAGGTCAACCAGCTGCCAGAAAAAGCCATAGCCATACAAAAAGAGCTCTACACCAGGTTGCAGACCGGGAAAGAATAATACAGAAAGTATTTATCACCACAGGCCCATGACACAGAAAACGGCGAGAATATTCAGCCTGGGCATATGCCTGTTACTGCTGCTCGGTTTATTTCCCTGGCCTAAACCGGTCTCGGCCGGCATTTGTGTATGGTCGGCAGAGGCAATGCCATCAATACAGGACAACCTGCTGGGTCCGCCGGGCATAGATATTGCCTACATCGAGGTCCAGGAAAGCTCCGAAACGGTCTGGGTATCCCCCTGCGACACTACCAGCGAAAACGTGGTCTATAAATCAAAAGACTGGGGTCTTACCTGGACAAAGATTGCCACCCCGATAATAGTCGACTATATAGCCACGGCGCCGGATGACGAGAACCTGGTGGTCATCGTCGACGGTCTTCTGGTAATAGCCTATCTAAGCAACGACGGTGGGCTGACGTGGCAAAACATGGGGACGATACAGGAGATACCCGGAGGAGACCCGGCTATCGAGATTTTCGATGTAAAGATATCGCCAATTGTGAACGATATCCGCTACATCGCCGTAGCAGGAATCGCGCCAGCCCTTTTCGGTAACGTATGGTATTTCGACTACGGAGCGTTATCACCGAAATGGCGGCAATCCAGTAATTTCGGCGGCTTCACACAAACATTAGCCAAGTTTAAAATTATGTTTTCTCCAGATTTCCAGATAGACAGAGCGCTAGCGGTTGTTTCCTATAACAGCACATTAGTTTTTCCCTTCACAGGGGTTG
Source organism: Dehalococcoidales bacterium (assembly GCA_016926705.1). Classification (GTDB taxonomy): domain Bacteria; phylum Chloroflexota; class Dehalococcoidia; order Dehalococcoidales; family RBG-16-60-22; genus RBG-13-51-18. The sequence continues at coordinate 22,017 of JAFGOC010000111.1, forward strand.
TCAGTTATGAACTATTCAATTTTAACCTGCTTAAGTGGAACAGCTCCGCCGCTTACACCGGCTTCCCGGTTGCAGTCAATAATTTTACCGGGCTGTTAAATGTAGACCCGCTGTCCATTTATCTTGCTCCGTCACCGAAATATTCGGCTAACGACCTCGATTACAGCGATATTTTCATCTGCTTCACAGCAATCGGCAGTCCCGATGCCGAAGCCGCCAGCGGAATTTACCGGTTCAGAGGCGCGACGAAAACCCAGATACTGGCAAATACCCCAATATACAGTATAAGTTACGACGGGAATAGCTTAATAGCCGGCGGCTATTACAACAACACGGTTTACCGTAGCACCAATCCCCTTTCGCCCACACCCACTTTCAACACATCGTCTAATCTGAAAAGTCCGGGCGGGACTGATTGGACGATAGTAAAGTTTACCCAGGCGGGCATCATCGCGGGGACGTCAGGCGACGAAAGCGCCTTTTCTATTTCCAATGACAACGGCGTGAATTTCGACGACATAGGTCTTATCGATACAACCATCGTCAACGCCAGGGACCTCGCGGTTTCAGGAAGCGGCAATAGAGTATATCTGGTCACCGATAACGGCACCAATACCAGCGTATGGCGTAAAGCCAGCGAGTGGAAAAGAGTATTGAGTCTTAAAAACACAACAAACTATATCATACGCGCCAACCCATCAAACTCAAGCGAAATTTATCTAGTTAGAAAAGGCGATAGAACCATTTATTATAATACTACCAGCGGGTCAGGAGCATGGGCTACCCGCGACTGCACTATCAACGTCCAGGACTTTATCGTAGAAAGCGCAGGGGTTATCTATGTCCTCAATGCCGCCGGCTCGGTAGCTAAATCTGCAAGCAGCGGCTTTCTCTGGGGGCCTACGGTGGCTACAAACCTAGGCAACGGCGCGACAATAGTAAGTGCCGGTACGAATAAAATTCTCGTCGGCAGTCAGAACGGATTCGTAGCTTATTCCATGAACGGAGGCACGTCATGGACTGTAATTCCACAGGCAATAGAGGTGGGCGCCGGAAATGTTCAGGTTGTCCCGGACACTAACTTCGCTTCCAATAATATAATTTACGCCGCCAGCGATACACCCGGACAGAACATCGTGACATGGAGGATAGGGATAAGCGTTGCGTGGACGGACATTTTCAGCGGCGTTATCGCAGGGGGCATTTACGGCCTGGCGATTAACAACGATATCCTCTATGCACTGGAATACAGTGCCGTTAACGACCAGAGCACACTCTGGCGGCATATCTCGCCGGCAACCGCCGCTGCATCATCGACAGAATGGAATTCCAGCACTACCACCGCCACCACCGATGCCGACGACCCGAATGTCAGGCTAAATGCCGCACCGCGAGCGTTGAAGGCAAGTAATGGAAAATTATGGGCGGTCAAGACTAACCTCACCAACAAGCTTTACAGCTACACCGATCTCATGATAGATATAACCATCATGCTAAATACTCCCGCCCAAGGAAGCACCGTAAACGTTAATACGATATCCGGCCTTGTCTATGACGTGGTGTTCAGCTGGGACCGACCCAGTGTCGCTACCGAATATGAACTAATTATTGCCTATGATGAAGACTTCCTTCAGCCGATTATCACAATTACCATGAACATGACAAATGAAGTAGCTTTTATTCTGATAGGGCCGCAACAGCCCGCTCCCGCCAACATTAATTTCATACCAGGGATGGTCTATTACTGGAAAATACGCGTTACCGAACCAGGCTACAGCCCGTTTTCCGTTACTAGATACTTTACCATAGAGGATTTACCGGACGCGCCAGCCCAGGAAATGGTGGAAGGCCAGAACAACATGGTTACGGGCCCGAACCCGGCGTTTTCCTGGCTGCCTCTGGAGGGCGCCACCGAGTACCAGTTCAGGTTAAGCGACAATCCGGAAATGACCGAACCTATTATTGATGAAATCGTCGGCACGACCGCTATCAAGGTGAATATTGCGCTGGAATACGGCCGGACATATTACTGGCAGGTCAGGGCAATAACACCCAACAAAGGTAGTTGGTCAGCGCTGGTTGTCTTTACGGTGGCCGAAGAGCCGGTCGAGCCAAGCACACCGGTAATAGAAGATGTTCCGCCGATAGTAGTAATCATACCGCCGCTGCAGCAGGAGGAGTCGGTTCTCTTGCCTCCAGCGTCGGTGCTGGTTACAGAAGTGACCCCCGTCTTTTTCTACATCATTGTTTTTACTCTAGCGGTGCTGGCAGGTGTTGTAGTTGTGATGATATATAACACCTTTGAAAAGCGTCCTGCTGTAAAAGTGCCGGTGAGTCGCCCAAAGGGCCCTGAACAGAAACAGGAAATACCCGGCGCCAGGTTATCTGCACCGGAGGCGAGACCCGAACCCGCTAAAAGGGAGCGCGAACCAGCCGGACCAATGGAGAAAGAGGCCATGCGTCCTCCCCCGATTGAAAAAAGCAAGGAAGGCGCCGCAGTCGTCTTCGCTGCCAAGAGCTTCATGTGGATGCTAACGGAGGGGCTGGGGGCAGACGGAGGCAAAACCGGACTATCAGAAAAAGAGGAGCAATCCCTGGGGAAGAAGGTTGCCGAAAGAATCCGCGAGCTGACCAGGAAAGAAAACCTGTATATCAGACACCCGGAAGACGCCGCTATGATGCTGCGTATCTGGCTGCAATACGGCTCCAGGGGCGAGACCAACCGCTACCTGGCTAAAACATTTTCCGCCAATCCAGAGAATGCTATTAGATTCCTGAAATGTTATCTCCCACCGGCCGAACCGGGGAAACCCGAGCCTTCCGCCGACGATTTCACCCGCACGCATTATGACAGAATTGCCGAAGTCGTCGATTCCGATAAGGTATACGCGGCACTTGCCAAGATTTTCAAGTTCACCGTAGATGCCATTGAAGAGAAGATGCCCATCAAGCCGGTCGAGAGGAACCTGGCCTTTAAATTCATGCGCCTGCATCTCCAGAAAAAAGACGAGGATTCGAAGAAGCCACGTAATAAGTGATTGATAACCTCTCCTTGCCTCCAAGCTATCAACCGTGTGACTCGTTTGACATCATTCTTTAATATAAAGTAAAATATTTACAGCACAATTCCCTAATGGGGGAAATTACGCCAAGTGAACAATGGGGACAAAATTACTCAAGACTTCTGCCGTTCACCATTTTTACCAACACTAAATGTCAGTCCCCACCTGCTAGAAAGGCAACCAGCCTTAACGGGGTAACGAAGCTGTATCGGTGATATGGGATTACACGTGACGGGAAGGGACGCAATTTCTCAATATTCTGTCGCCGCAGCAATGAATATTGCTAACGGTTCTTTATATCTCCAACGTTTTTATGACAGCAGTTGATATTTCCCGGCGGCTTTTAAGCCGTCGTCTTTTATCACCCCGACTTTATAATTTATCACAATGCAATCGGCAAGTTGAAATACTAAAAAAAGAAAAACTGGAGGGAAACAATGGCTTATCCGAAATTCGAATCGATTTTAATGGAAAAGGACACGGAAGAACCAAAAATCACCTACCTCACCCTGAACCGGCCGGACAAGAACAACTGCATCAGTATCGGTGAGGAATACATGACCGGCGACATTAAAAAAGCCATGTGGGAAATCAACCACGACGATGACTGCAACGTGGTCATCTTCAGGGGCGCCGGCAGGAACTTCTGCGCCGGGTTCGACCTCTCCATGGTGTACCGGGTTTACGGCGGCGCCAAGGGTTTCAAACCCAGCCAGAGAATCAGGCTGCAGACGGACCAGGACCAGCTGTACGGCTTCCCGCAGGCTATCCTGGACTGCAACAAGGTGGTCATCGTGCAGGTGCACGGCTGGGCCATCGAGGCCGGCCTGTACATCACCAAGGCAGCTGACATCGTGGTCTGCGGGGATAACGCCAAGTTCTCCCAGATGGGCCAGCGACTGGCCTTCGGCGGCCTGCCCACCCTGCCCATCGAACTGGTAATGGGCCACACTAAGAAGGTCGAGGAAATCCTCCTGACCGGCCGCACTATCAGCGGCAAAGAAGCGGAGGAAGCCGGCTATGTAACCAAGTCGGTCCCCGATGAAGACCTGGAATCCGAGGTGCATAACCTGGCCTCCGCCATCGCCCTGCTGCCGCGCGACTGCGTGGTCATGGGCAAGTTCGCCCGCCGCCACATGCTGGACAGGCTGGG
>JAFGOC010000012.1 GCA_016926705.1 Dehalococcoidales bacterium
ATGAGCTTGAGAACCCCGAAGCTGGTCAGTGAAATCGCGCAGGGCTTTGTTGAGGTCAATTCAAAAGACGCCCTCCAGGCGGGTCTAAAAAATAAAGATGTAGTCACTCTGGCAACAAGACGGGGCAGCATAGAAACTCGAGCAAAGATAACAGATAATGTGCCGCCGGGGCTGCTGTTTGCCGCCTTTCACTTTCCAGATTCTCGCGGTAATGCGCTGACAAACCCTGCCCTGGTTCCCGGCGCTAAATGTGCCGGGACCAAGGTTTGCGCTGCCAGGATGGAGGTCAAGCAATGAAGGGAGATATGTATATTGCCCGCGCAGCGGATAAGGATATATTGAAAAGAGGCGAGAATGGAGGCGTGGTCACTTCTCTACTCAAATTTGCCCTGGAGAGTAAAAGGGTAGATGCCGTGGTTGCCGTAAAAGCACGAGAAGGCAATCGGTACGACGGTATACCAGTCTTGATTACCGAGCCGGAGAAGGTGCTGGAAACTGCGGGGTCGCTGCATAGCTCCTCACCTAATATCGCCCGCCTCCTTACAGAGTATCTGGACGGCGCTTCTAACCTAAAATTAGCCGTCGTCGTCAAACCATGCGATGCCAGAGCGATTATCGAGCTTGCCAAGAGAACCCAGATCAATCTTGATAACCTCCTTCTTATCGGGCTTAACTGTACCGGTACCCTGCCTTCGGTGAAAGCCAAGACGATGATGAAGGAGATATTTGAAGTCGACCCTGCCGAAGTCGTCGGCGAGGACATCGAAGATAATGTTTTAACAATCACATTAAAGGATGGGAGTGAGAAAAAGGAAGACCTGGCTAAGCTGGAAGAACAAGGCTACGGCAGGCGCGAGAATTGCCGCCGGTGCGAAATCAATATTCCGGTTATGGCTGACATAGCCTGCGGCAAATGGGGAACGACGAATAAAGAAACAACCTTCATCGAAACCTGTTCTGAAAAAGGCGCTCAATTCATTCAAAGCGCGGTCGATGGTGGTTGTATCACGGTCGAAGAGCCGAGCACCGCTTCTATAAATGATAGAAAGAAAAAGGACCAGGCAGCAATAGAGCTGGCAAAACAATGGCAGGATAAGGATTTCTCCGGGCTGGAGAAAATGAGCACTGAAGAAAGGTTCAGTCATTGGTTTGCTCAATTCGGTCAATGCATCAAGTGCTACGGTTGCCGGGATGCCTGCCCTATATGTTACTGCAAGGACTGCTTCCTGGAGGCAGATAGGGGCTACATCACTCCGGGAGAGATACCTCCTGATGTAATGTTCCCTATGGTAAGGGTCGCTCATGTTATGGATTCCTGCGTTAACTGCGGGCAGTGCGAGGATGTCTGCACCATGGATGTTCCTATTTCCCTCCTGGTGTTTCTCCTGAATAAAAAGATGAGCGATATCTTCAAATACGAGCCGGGTATGGACGTAACCAAGCTGCCTCCGTTAAGGACAACTACCGACCAAGAACTAAAACTCACCGGTGTTGATATATCTTTCGATTTTTAATTAAGTACACTGGTGGCAGGAAGAGGGCGGGGTCAGGGGGCCTTATGAAGGTGATCGGGCTGATTGGCGGCATGAGCTGGAACTCCACCCTGGAGTATTATCGGCTAATCAACGAGATTATTGCTGCCAGACTCGGGGGTCTTCATTCTGCACGCATCGTGCTCTACAGCCTGGACTTTGAAGAGATAGAAAGCACCCAGAGGGAGTCACGCTGGGATGATGCTTCCAGTATTCTAGCGGAGGCCGGCAAAGCGCTAAAACAGGCAGGCGCTGATTTCCTGCTAATATGCACGAACACAATGCACAAGGTTGCCGACGCAGTAAAAAAGTCATCTGGCTTGCCCGTGCTTCATATTGCTGACGCCGCCGGTAATGCCATCAGGGAGCAGAGCCTGGCCAGAGTAGGGCTGCTCGGCACAAAATTCGTTATGGAGGAACATTTTTACCGAGACAGACTCAAAAAGCACTACGATATCGACGTAATCGTACCGAAAGAAGATGAACGCGCCATTGTTCACCGGACAATCTACGATGAGCTTTGCCTGGGGAATATAAGGCAAGCTTCCCGTCAAGCCTGCCTAAAAATTGTTAAAAGGCTAAAAGAACGAGGCGCCGAAGGAATAATCCTCGGGTGCACCGAACTGCCCCTACTTATCCGGCCTGGTGATGTACAGATCCCCTTATTCGATACAACACGACTCCATGCCGAAGCTGCCGCTGAACTGGCATTGGGAAAATGAAGATTACAGTTGTATACGATAATCGTGCAGTCAAACCGGGACTGGGAACCGGCTGGGGTTTCTCGTCACTCGTAGAGACTGATAATGAGCCGCCGCTTTTATTCGACACGGGCGCCGATGGTGCCACCCTGCTCCACAATATGAACCAGCTTGGTATCGACCCTAGCCGCATAGGCACAATAGTCATCTCCCACCATCATTACGACCATACCGGGGGCCTCTCCGATATAATAGATATAAATGAAGACGCCAAGATTTATATACCGGCCTCTATGGCGGTCAGCCTGCAGGATAGAAACATAGTACGGGTCGGCCAGACTACCCAGATATCAGACGGCGTTTTTTCTACAGGGGAACTTAAAGGGATTGAGCAAGCGCTGGCCATCAAAACGAGCCAGGGTATAGTTGTGGTTACAGGTTGCTCACATCCCGGAGTCGGTGAAATCCTTGATACGGCATCCCAATACGGTAAAATCTACGGAATTATAGGCGGCCTGCACGGCTTTCACGATTTCGGTCGGCTAGAAGGGCTATCACTAATATGCCCCTGCCACTGCACTCAATACAAGTCGGAACTGAAGAGTTTGTTCCCCAGCCGGTATCTATCATGCGGTGCCGGCCTGGAACTTGAGCTGTAACGTCAGAGAAAAGGGCAAATAACTTCTAAGAATACCGGGCGATAGCTGGTAATTAATTATCAAATTTCTATTTCAGGACAGGGGACTTGACAAAAGGTTATATTATAATTAAAATTATATTGAGCATATGACCAATATATTATGTCATTAATTATTATATTATGAGCATATAACATAATTAGTGAGAGTTTGATTTATGGGAAGACAACCTTTATGGCGCCGGGTGGCTTTTTTGCCACAGGTAACCTACTTTAAGCCCGCAGGCATACCCCTGGCCAACATTCAAGAAGTGCGCCTTTCTGTTGAGGAGGCTGAAGCAATTCGCCTCAAAGACATAGAGGACCTTGAGCAGGATGCCTGCGCTAAGAAGATGAACGTGTCCCGCTCTACTTTTGCACGTATACTGCTTTTAGCGCGGAAGAAAATGGCCGATGCTCTGCTTAACGGAAAGGCGATAAGGATCGAGGGCGGCAACTATGAGTTAGCGAAGCGGAGCTTCCGCTGCCGCAACGGTCACGAGTGGGAAGTGCCTTTTGAAAAAATGGTAAAGGAGCCGCCGGAGTCCTGCCCTACCTGCAACACTCGTGAAATCATGTCAATATGGCCCTGGAGACCCGGTTCGAATATTGGAAGCCGGGGCAGACAGTTCCGCGGCGGCAGAAATCGCTAAATGACAATAGAATTAATGACAAAACACGAACAGGAGGTGAAAAATGCCTAATGGATTTGGAAAAGGGAGAGGCTTCGGACGCGGGGGTGGCGGCGGTATGGGATTCGGCTTTCGGGGCAGTTCTCCTCCCTGGCCTTACGTAGGACGGGGTAGAGGAGGCTTACCCAGATGCGGTTACTACTTCGGCGCAGGAGCGCCGACACCCGGGTACTATCAGCCGCAATCATATTATTCAGGAACTACATACGCTTCCGGGTACGCGCCCCATTCTCCCCGGATGACCCGAGAAGAGGAGCTCAACTACATGAAGGACCAGGCCGAGGCAATCAAGGGACAGCTGGAGGAAATCGAGTCCAGGATGCGTGACCTTGAGGCGGGAAAGTAATAAATGAACTCTTCGCGTTAAGGGAGGTGTGTACGATGCCGAATTATGATGGCACCGGACCGGATGGGAAAGGCCCGATGACAGGTTTGGGCAGAGGTTATTGCATTATCCCGGTATCGAGTTCCAAGCATGAGCTTAATTTATTGAAGAATCAGGAGCGCTTATTGCAGGCGCAGCTAAAGCAAATCAAGTCAAGAATCAAAGAAGTGAAATCCTAAAGGAGGTGCATCATGCCAGGATTTGATGGTACCGGTCCCATGGGAATGGGGCCAATGACTGGAGGAGGCCGGGGGTTCTGTAGTCCTTGGGGAGTTGGCACGCGAAATTATGCCTTTCCGCGACGGTTGCCTTATAACTATCCCAGCTATGGAGGCTACGGTTTCAGTCCGTTCGTGCCGCGGATGAGCCGCGAGCAGGAACTTGAATTTCTGAAGGGACAGGCGGAGGCATTAAGAGGAGAGTTAAAGGAACTGGAGAACGAGATAAAAAGAGTCTCGTCCACAAAAAAATAAGGAGTGATGTATGAAAATCGCAATTTCCGCCACCGGCCCCACGCTGGAAGACGAGGTCGACCCCCGTTTCGGGCGATGCCCGTACTTTATCATCGCCGATACGGAAAAGGATGGTTTCGAAGCGGTCGATAACACCAGCGCCGCAGCTGCAGGAGGCGCCGGTATCTCGGCGGCACAGATGGTTGTTGAAAAGGGCGCTGAGGCTATTCTTACAGGTAACTGCGGCCCGAACGCACATCAAGTATTCTCATCTTCAGGAGTCAAGGTGATAACCGGCGTTTCAGGTAAGGTTAAAGATGCTATCGCAGAATACAAGCTAGGCACTTATTCGGCAGACCAGCAAGCCAACGTCCCCGACCACTTCGGCATGGGTGGAGGCGGCGGGGGAGGCCGTGGCATGGGTATGGGAAGGGGCATGGGCATGGGCCGAGGTATGGGCATGGGAAGAGGTATGAGCATGGGCCGCGGTATGGGTCAAGGCATGGGAATGTCAGGCGGATTTACACCTCAATTTACCCCGACGCCGCAACCATCCAGCCCTGAAGAAGAAATCCAGGCTCTTAAAGAACAATCCCAGGCTTTAGCAAAGCAACTGGCGGATATTCAGCAACGTATTAAGAACCTAGAGAAGAAATAAAAAAACATAAAAATATTCGGTGAGGGGAGTAAAACCCCGAACCGGTAAAGCTCGGCAAGGTGCTAGCGGTCGAATAGAAGTGACCTGGAGGAATTCATGACTTCTGCCTGGGATGAATTTCAAGAACAAATCAAGGCTCAGATGATGGAAATTTATTCTGAAACCGTGGTGGACCATACCCTGAACCCGAGAAATCTGGGCAGTTTTCCTGATGCCGACGGCTATGCTAATATAACCGGACCGTGCGGGGACACGATGGAGATGTGGCTGAAATTAGATGGTAATATCATTATCAAAGCCGGCTTTATCACCGACGGCTGCGGCACAACCATCGCCTCGGGTAGCATGGTCACGGAGATAGTTAAAGATAAGAGCCTTGCCGAGGCACTGAAAATTTCTCAAAAAGACGTACTTGATGCCTTAGGCGGACTGCCCGAAGAAAGCGAGCACTGTGCCCTGCTGGCGTCAAATACCCTTAAGGCGGCTATCAGAGATTGCCTGGCAATGCAAAAAGAGCCGTGGAAGAAAGCTTACCGGAAATATTAAGAACATAGGAATGAAACTCAAGGAATATTATCAGGCACTTAGCGCCAGCCAGGGTGGCCAATGTCGCCGTCAGTGGAGGCAGGATATTGACTAACTCGCTTGTTTACGGTCCCGTGCCATCCCGGCGATTGGGACGCAGTCTGGGTATCAACAACATTCCCCCGAAAAGATGCTCTTACTCGTGTATTTACTGCCAGTTGGGTCATACAGCGGGTATGCAAATTAAACGCAGGGCTTTTTATGAACCGCTGGAACTTGCCCGTAGTGTCACGGAGAAGGTCAGGCAAATCAGAGAGAAGGGCGAACTCATAGACTATCTTGCCTTTGTGCCCGACGGAGAGCCAACCCTGGATATTAGCCTAGGTAAAGAGATCGAGCTTTTACGAGACCTGGGCATTAAGATTGCCGTTATCACCAATGCTTCACTTATCCGGCGTGATGACGTCCAGCAGAGTCTGCAGAAAGCCGATTGGATTAGTTTGAAAGTTGACGCAGTGACATACGATATATGGCACAGAATCAACAGGCCTCACGAAAAAATAAAGCTAGATAATATTCTGGAAGGGATGCTTGATTTTTCCAAATCGTTTCAGGGTGAACTTACCACAGAAACCATGCTTATCAAGGGCATTAATGATAGTGAACATGAGTTTAATAAAATTGCTGCTTTTATAGCGGAGCTGAAACCAGCCAAATCGTATTTAGCCGCCCCGACAAGACCGCCTGCCGAACAGGTAGAGCCGGCTAACGAGCAATCTCTCAATACGGCATATCAGATATTTAGTGAAAAGCTGGACAAAATAGAATATCTCATTGGCTACGAAGGAAACGCCTTTGCATCCACCGGCAATGCCGTGGATGACCTGTTAAGCATTACCGCAGTGCATCCCATGAGGGAAGATGCTCTGGCAGAATTCATAGAAAATACCGGAACCGGTTGGAATACTATCCAGGAGCTAGTCGATACCGGTAATCTAATTATCCTGGATTATCAAGGAAAGAAGTTTTATTTACGTAAACTGCCGGCTCATTCTCATAATTCTTACAGGCCAGGTCAAAAGAATCAATAATTTTTGACTTACATTGCCATCAACTATCACTTGACAAGGATGGAACTCTATTGTAATGTTTAATTGAGAATGAGTCGCAATCGCAAACAAGAAAACCCGATTAAAGGACACCCGCTTACAAATCAGCGGCGCCTACTCCTGGAGCTACTGCGCGATACGGAGGGACATGTAGACGCCAAGGGGCTTTACCGACGCGCCAGTGCCAGGGATGAGTCTATCAGTCAGGCTACAGTATATCGCACGCTCAACCTCTTTAAAGAACTGGGGCTGGTTGACGAGATGAGGTTTGGGAGGATTCGCTGCTATTACGAAGTCAAGCAATCGCCAGAGCACCAGCATCTTGTCTGTAAAGGGTGCGGTAAAGTGATGGAAATTCAAAATCCACACTTCCAGAAACTGGTAAATTCAGTACGCCAAGAACACGGCTTCAGAGTAACCAAAGCAGAACTATACCTAGAGGGTTACTGCCCCGAGTGTGAGGATAAGGAGAAAAAGAGTGACTTACATACAGGATAATGGATATAACAAACAAATTAAGGAGAAGGAAAAATGTCTGAAAATTTGGTAAACCTGTTAGCCGATTTAAAGGATAAGGAAGTACTGGAACTGGTCCAACAAAGGCTCGATGCCGGTGAAGACCCGCTAAAAATATTAGAGGACAGCCGGAAGGGCATGGAAATCGTGGGCCAGCGCTTTGCCACCAGCGAATACTTTTTACCAGAACTGGTTTTTTCCGGCGACCTTCTTAAAAGATTAACAGAACTGGTTAAGCCCCACCTGAAACAGGAGGTTGCTCCTAAAAAACTTGGCAAAGTAATCATCGGCACGGTAGCCGGGGATATTCATGATATCGGCCTTAATATTGTTGATTTCATGCTGGATGTAAATGGTTTTGAGGTTTACAATCTCGGCGTCGATGTCCCTATCGAGGCTTTTGTTAATAAGATAAAAGAGACCGGAGCAACAATCGTCGGGTTAAGCGGGTTTCTCACCCCTGCATTCGACGTTATGAAAGAAGCCGTGGCAGCTATCGAAGCTGCCGGAATGAGAGATAAGGTAAAGATAATGATAGGCGGTGGACAACTGGATGATGGAATCAGGAAATATACCAAAGCAGATGCCTATGGTAAGGATGCCATGGTGGCGGTAGCTTTGGCGAAAGGATGGATAGGAGAAAAATGAACGTACAAAAGCAATGGGCGGAGATGACCTGGGAGGAAAAGCGTCAGGAGCGTTTTAAGCAGTGGC
>JAFGOC010000112.1 GCA_016926705.1 Dehalococcoidales bacterium
GTCTGGTCGGGGCAGATAGCAGTAGCAATATTCAGGAAATCAGTAGTATTCACGCCGTACCTCCAAAGCTGTATTTGCTGACAGTTCGTGATATTTTAACGTATGAACAGCGGAAAAATCAACCTTTGGATATAGGACTTAGGGGAAGAGGCGGAAAGTATCAGGAAGAAGTTTTTTCTTTAACTTTATTAACAATCGCCGCCATGGTCTCGCCGGCCCTGGCGGAGATACAGACCACGGCCTCACGGTCAAGCGGAGTTTCGCCTTGATTGACAATTACCAGTTTGGCGCCTGACTGAACGGCGTACCGGGGCATGTAGGCGGCAGGGTAAACGACCAGCGTGGAGCCGATAACGATAAAAAGGTCGGAACTCCTGGCGCGGCGTCCGGCCTCTTCCAGGACGTCGTAAGGAAGCTGCTCGCCGAACATGACGATAGCCGGCTTAAGCATGCCGTGACAGGCCGGGCAATCAGGGATATCCTCACCGGTATCCAGCCGTGTCTTAATTTCGTTGAAAGAGTAGCGCCGACCGCACTCAAGGCAGACCGCCCACTGCATATTGCCATGCAACTCAAAAACTACGTCGTCGGGCAGGCCGGCTTTCTGGTGGAGGTTATCGATATTCTGCGTGATAACGCAGTCGAGCCTGCCCATTTTATACAGTTCCGCGATGGCGACATGAGCGTCATTGGGCAAGGCTTTATCCGTCATCAGGCCCTCTTTAAAGATGTACCACTGCTTGCGGCGCGATTCGGGGTCGGAGAGGAATTTTTCAATGGTGAAGTCATCCGGGTCGAAGCGACTCCACAGTCCCTGCGGGCCGCGGAAATCAGGGATGCCGGACTCGGTGCTGACGCCGGCGCCGGTGAAGACCACCAGCTTTCGACTTTGCAGAATAAGGTCGGTGGTTTTTTCTGTGAGAGTGTCTATGTTTTGAGTATTCACTTGAACAAAATCCCTCTCAATCTCCCTTTTACAAAGGGAGAAGCCCGAGGCATTCCCTTTATCCCCTCCCCCCTAAGTTCATTAATCAAAGACTTTACCAAGTCTTTTTTCAAGCGCCAGCCCCTCCGCCAGAGGAAAATCGAGGCCGCGCCAGACCGCCTGCTTGACGGCGCGCACCGCCGCCCGGTCGTACGACTGTATTTGCTTTGCCAGTTTTTCGGCTTCAGGGAGAAGGGAGGGGCGGGGCAAAATGCGGTTGACCAGCTTGAGCTTCAGCGCCTCTTGAGCGTCAATCCAGCGTCCGCTCAAGAGGATTTCCAGGGCGGGGGCAAAACCGATGGTGCGGGGCAAGGTCTGGCTGCCGCCGGCGGCTGGAATGATGCCGAGTCCGGGCTCCGGCAGGCCGAAGCGGGCGTCATCGGAGGCGAGGCGGATATCGCAGCAGAGGGACATTTCTATACCAGACCCCAGCACATAGCCGTGCAGAGCGGCGATAACCGGCTGCTCGAGGCTTAAGAACCGACCCCACACATCCCTGTCAAAGCGCGCCTGGCGAGCGAAAACGGGGGGAGGGGCAGTCAAAAACTCGGTGAGGTCGGCGCCGGCGCAGAAGGCTTTTTCGCCCACGGCTTTAAGAATAACGACATCGACTTCAGCATCGTCCTTGATGGCGCCGAGGACTTCATAAAGCTCGTCGCGCATCCTGATATTGTAAGCGTTCAGGGCTCCGGGGCGGTTAAGCGTAATATACGCAATGCCATTACGTTTTTCATAGATAATGACTTCAAAGATAGACATTGAAAATTTTACCTTACTTTTATTTAAAAAATATAAACCAAGATCATCATCAATTTTTAGATATTTATTATTTGGAAATTTTGCTTGCCTTTAATCCAATTATCGACCATACCCCAATTCGTTATTTGCTTGTTTTTAATAATGAGTTCATCTTTTTCTATTAAGAATATTGTTTTACATTCACCTCCACCCTTCATCCATTTTGGTTTAAAATATAGTTTTATTATTTGCTGATTTCTAGGATCAAAATAAAAGAAACGAGGCGAATCCATATTTTCACGTTCAATATCTTTCAAACGGACTATATCCCCCCTATGTTTTTTATATCTGGTTAAATAATTTTTAGGATATAATACCCAATATACTTCATGTACTTTGTTCTTATAATAGTCATTTTCTCGTTGTTGAGCTTCGTAATTACTAATTAGACTCACCTGGCATTCTACAATTCGAAGTATACCTTTCCTCGGATTATAAAAGGTTACATCTGCTATTCTATTACCAATTTTTACTTCATAATTACATTCATAACCAGCATTAGAAAGCCAAGCATATATATATTTTTTTAAACTTATATGTTCTTCAGTCTCAGGCTCTGGTTCACACTGATTATCCACGGCGTGTCTAAAGTGCTTAATACGCAATCTAGAATTAACAAAATACATTAATTCTTCACAATTAGGACACATCCATTTTTGACGATATTCTTCTGGTTTTAACTCGTAGGAAATATGTTTTCTTCCTTTGATATCCAAAGCAGCTAACGGCATTTCCTAACTACTTCCCTTTATATTTCGGCGTTCTTTTCTCCAGGTAGGACTTTATCCCCTCGGTGCGGTCGGACGTGGTGTGCAGGAGTAAATAAAGGTCGGCTTCCAGTCGCAAGCCCTGCTCCAGCGTCATGTCCATGCCCTTGAGAACAGCCTCCTTGAGATACCTCAAAGCGAGGGGGCCCTTGGCGGCGACGGTCTCCGCCAGCTTTTGCGCCTCCGCGCTTAAGGCGTCCGCGGGTACGACTTTACCGACCAGTCCAATCTCAAGAGCCTCGGCGGCGGTAATAGCGGCGGCGGTCATGAGCATTTCCAGGGCTTTGCCGCGGCCGACGATGCGGGGCAGGCGCTGGGTGCCGCCGTCGGCGGGGATTTGACCCTTAGCGACCTGCGGCAGTGCAAAGCGCGCCTTAGCCGAGGCGATGCGGATATCACAGCTTAAGGCTATTTCCAGTCCCGGCCCGAAAGCGTCGCCGTTGATGGCGGCGATAACCGGTTTTTCGACGGCGGCAATCGCTTTAGCGGGACGGCAGGCCGGCGTAATGTCCCCCTCCCCTCCCGCACAAAACACCTTGCCCGAACCGGTGATGACCACGACGTAAATATCTTCATCGGCGTTTATGCGGTCGCAGGCTTCCGCCAGCTCTTGAGCGAACTCTTGATTTACGTTAGCGCGGTTTAGCTTTATAGTGGCTACGTGGTCTTTTTTCGCGAAACTCATTGTTTTATCTGGCATTTTCCGTTCTCCGGCAGGCAAGCGGTCAAAGTTAATCTTAAACCTAGTTTTACAGGGTCGTCAAGCCGATATAATTCAGATTATTTTTTACCTCACCCCCTTTCCCCCTCTCCAAACAAGGCATTGGGGTAGCTCATAGGGTAATTTGTTTGGAGAGGGGGCTGCGCTGTCTCTCGCTACGCACCCCCGGTTTTATTGTATAATAGTAAGACCAGATTGGTTTAGTACGAGATAAGGAGCTGGAAATGGCCGGAGGTTACATCGGGAAACTGCTGTTTATCGACCTTTCTACCGGTAAAATCAAAGAGGAAACGCCGGAAGAAAGCCTTTACCGCGACTTCATCGGGGGGTACGGGGTGGGGGCAAGAATCCTGTACAGTCGGCAGAAGGCCGGGACCGACCCGCTGGGGCCGGAGAACACGCTGGGAATTATGACCGGACCGCTTACGGGCACGCCGACCCCGCTGGGCTGCCGGTACGTGGTGATAGGAAAATCGCCGCTGACCGGGGGGTGGGGGGACGCCAACTGCGGGGGGTACTTCGGGCCGCACATGAAATTCGCGGGGTACGACGGCGTGTTTCTCACCGGCATCGCTCCCAAGCCGGTCTATCTGTTAATCGATAACGGTAAAGCGCAGCTGTGCGAGGCAAGCCAGCTCTGGGGAAAAAGCATTTACGAAACCGAGGATACTTTAAAGTCGGAGCATGGAAATACAGCCAGGGTAATCAGCATCGGCCCGGCGGGCGAAAAACAGTCGCTGGTCGCCTGTATAATTACGGAAAAAGGTTCGGCGGCGGGACGCTCCGGGCTGGGGGCGGTGATGGGGTCGAAAAAGCTCAAGGCGGTGGTGGTAAAGGGGGAGGGCAAGGTGCCCCTGGCAGACGCCGACGCCGTGGACAAGCTGCGGAAAGACTATCTTGCCATCATCAATAAGACCCCGGCGCGCCAGGGGCTGCATACTTACGGCACGTCCTCGCATACCGACGCCTCGGCGCACAGCGGGGATACGCCGGTCAAGAACTGGGGGGGCGTGGGGGTAATCGAGATGCCGGACGTATCCGGCTTGAGCAAGGAACTATTAAACGCCAACCTGGCGAGTCGGCATGGGTGTTGGCGGTGTCCCGTCGTCTGCCGCGGCACCCTGAAAGAGGGTAAAGGGGAATATAAATATCCTGCCGGGACGAAACGACCTGAATATGAGACCGCGGCTTCCTTCGGGGCGATGTGCCTGAACACCAATGCCGAGTCAATCGCCATGGTGAACCATATCTGTAACTCTTACGGGGTGGACACGATATCCACCGGCACGATTATCGCCTTTGCCATGGAACTTTACGAGCACGGCATCATTACTAAAAAAGACACCGACGGCATCGAGCTTAAGTGGGGCGACCACCGCGCCATGGTAGCCATGGCCGAGAAGCTGGCGAAAAGGGAGGGCTTCGGGGAGGTACTGGCGGACGGCGTAAAGAAAGCCGCCGAGAGAATCGGCAAAGGGGCCGAGGAATATGCGGTGCATATCGGCGGGCAGGAAGTGGGCATGCACGACCCGAGGTTCGATTTCCCGGGCTTTGCCGGCATGCCGACAGCCGCCAGGTACCAGATGGACGCCACACCGGGCCGGCACACCGCCGGGTTCGGGCCAAGCAATTTCAGCTGGCTGGTGATAAACGCCGCCGGCCTGTGCCTGCACATCAACACCATGGTGGACGGCGCTCAATACGCCGCGGACTTCCTGGCCCCGGTAACCGGCTGGCGGCGCTCGCTCGAAGAGATATTAAAGTGCGGGGAGAGAATCCACAATATGAGGCATGTCTTTACCCTGCGCGAAGGCGATAACCCGCTGGAACGGGGGGTGCACGGCAGAATCATCGGCGAGCCGCCGCAGCAGGAAGGCCCGCTGGCCGGCGTGACGGCCGACCTCAAGGAGCAGGTGTACTGGAACCTCGGGGCGCTGGACTGGGACAGGATAAGCACCAAACCGAGCCGACGTAAACTGCTGGAACTTGGCCTGAATGACGCCGCCGATGAACTATGGCCGCAGCAAACAAAGACTTAACTTACGCAATAGTCACGCCGCCGTCGACGGGCAGAGCCTGCCCGGTGATAAAGGAAGCGGCATCAGAGCAGAGCCAGACCGCCGCCGCGGCGATATCCTCCGGGTGGCCGACACGCTTCATGGGAATGCCGCTCATCATCTTGGTCTTCTCCTCGGGGTGAGTGCCCGTCATATAGTCGAATAAAAGCGTCCTGTCGATAGGTCCCGGCAATACGGCATTAACGCGGATGCCGGCGGCGGCAACCTCGAGAGCAGCCTCTTTAGTCAGCCCGATGACGCCTATTTTACTGGCGTCGTAAGCGCAGAAACCGGGCACGGGCTTATAGGCGCCCGCCGACGAGGTATTGACGATTACGCCGTATTTTTGCTCGAGCATCTGCCGCAACTCGTATTTCATGCAGAGAAAGACGCCCTTGAGATTGATATCAATGGTGCGGTCCCATATTTCCTCCGGGCAGTCCACGATATCAGCTATCGGCACGCGCTTGCCGTCCGGCCCGATGCCGGCATTGTTAAAGGCGTAGTCGAGCCGACCGTACAGGCCGACGCACTTAACCACCATATTTTCGACATCGGCGGCTTTAGAAACATCACACTTAACGAAAGATGCCTCGCCGCCGGCTTGTTTTATCATTTTAACCGTCTCCTCGCCGCCCTTGATATTGGCGTCCGTGCACACGATTACCTTAGCCCCCTCGCGGGCGAAGGCCTGCGCGGCAGCCCTGCCGATGCCGGATGCCCCGCCGGTCACCAGCGCCACCCTGCCGTCGAACTGCTTAGCCATGTTAATCTCCTTCATATCATTACTAAATCATCCAGCTTGTGAAGCAATTGCGGACTATTTTAGTATATAATAGCACGAAAGGGCGCTGAATCTGTAAACCGGGAGGCACATGATGCTGCTGAAAAACAAGGTCGCAATCGTTACCGGCGGGACGAAGGGGATGGGGAAGGCAATCGCGCTTAAGTTCGCGAGCGAAGGCTGCGATGTAGTCGTCACCAGCCGCCATATCGAGGAAGCGCGGAAGGCGGCCAGGGAAATTGAAAAGCTGGGGCGCAGGTCGCTGGGCATAAAAGCCGATATCTCTAAAAATGCCGAAGTGAAGGAAATGGCGGCGCAAACAATCAAGCAGTTCAAGAAAATAGATATTCTGGTTAATAACGCCGGCGGCGTGGACGTTAAAGGCGGCGACACCACCGATGCCACCGAGGCCGACTGGGACCATATTCTGGACGTGAACCTTAAGGGGGTGTTTTTGTGCTGCATGGCGGTGGTCCCCCACATGAAAAAGCAAAAGTCCGGCAAGATTATCAACATATCGTCGATGGGGGCGGTCAACCCGGCGGTCTCGGTGCTGCACTACCATGCCGCCAAGGCGGGGGTGCTGGGCTTGAACACCAATCTGGCTTTCGAGCTGGCCCCGTTCAATATCCATGTCAACGCGATCGTGCCGGGGCCGATTGAGACGCCGTTCTGGGACTCGCTGCAGGCGCCGGGTCCGAAGCGGGATAAATTCTTCAAAGCCCTGGCCGCCAAGGAGGTGCCGCTGGGACGGATGGGCAAGCCGGAGGACATCGCGGGGCCGGCATTGTTCCTGGCGTCCGGCATGTCCGACTACGTCACCGGTCAGGTCATCTACGTGGCCGGCGGGCAGCCGCTATTATCTCACGCGGCGACATTCCTGTCAGCGCAGGGGCAATAACAACACCGGGAGGAAACGATGAAGAAGCCGAGAGTCGTCAACAAGCGCATCGACGACGATTTACTGATGAAAAAGCGGCGCGAGGAGCTGGACAAGTGGCCGACCGGCAGGGAGGTGGACTTCGAGGAGGCGGCGGCCTATCAAAAGAGCCTGCCCGACCACAAAATCTGGTGGAAGGTGATGGTGAAGCTGCGCGAGGAAGGCAGGATGAGCGTGTTCCCACGGGCGGGTACGCCGGTGCTGGAACAGATGATAGAACTCTGCCGGGGCTTAAGAGAGTCGGGAGTGGTGCTTATCCCGGTGACCACCGATAGTTATACCAGGCTGGGGCAATATGAAAAAGTTCAGGGTATTCTGGATGAATGCAACCGTACCGGCAAGGCGCTGCTGAACGGCTACCCCATCATCAACCAGGGGGTGAAGCAGACGCGCAAGCTGGTGGAGAGCGTGGACGCGGCGTTCAGTCCGCGGGGCATCAGCAGCGAGATAACCATCGCTTCCGGGCTGACGACCTACGAAAGCGGCCTGGAGTTCATTACCTGGGGGGCTTACTCCAAGAAAATGACGATACGGGAACTGGTGGAACGCTGGCAGAAAGCCACCCGCGTGGCCGGCTGGTACGCGGACAGGGGCGTAATCCTCTGCACCGACCTGCACGGGTGGCTGCCGACCGCGCCCTTTCCCTTAAGCGTCAACATCGTCACGCTCATTTTGCAGGCCCTCACAGCGGCGGAGCAGGGACAGAAATCGCTCTACCCGCTGGTGCACTGCATGGGCAACATGGCGCAGGACATGGCCTGGATAAGGCTGGCGCCGCGACTGATAAGGGAATACCTGGACAAGTTCGGCTACAAGGACTGCCTGATACCGGGGTGCTGTCCCGCCCAGACGCCCCTTTTCCCCAATCCCATGGACATGGGCGGGGCATTCGCCTACCTGAACTACATCGCCATGGTGGGGGCGCTTACCAAGTGCAACGCCGTGGACTTGAGGAGCATCGACGAGGCGGCCGGTGTGCCCACTAAAGACACCAATACCGTAAGCTACGGCTCCGCCAGGTGGATTTTCGACGTCATCAGGGAGCAGCAGATTGAGATAAAAGTTAAAGGTGTCGATGAAGAAGAAAAGGTGACCGAGACCGAGGTCAGGGCAATAATGGACAGGATACTCGACCTCGGCGACGGGGACGTTATCGACGGCACCATCAAAGCCGTGGAGTCGGGCGTGCTCGACTCGCCGTGGAGTCCCAACATCACCGTAAAGGACAAGGTGCTGGGGGTAAGGGACGCCCGCGGGGCCTGCCGCTATCTTGAGTTCGGCAACCTGCCCATCCCCGATGAAATCAAGGAGTTCCACCGCCGGAAAATCGCGGAAA
>JAFGOC010000013.1 GCA_016926705.1 Dehalococcoidales bacterium
AAGTTATCCACCCTCCGGTTTTTGAAATCTGCCTCGCCCAGGAAGGTGTTTTCTTTGGTCATAAGTTCGCGCATCCGGGAGACATACGGCTCGGTAAATTGGTAAGGCCGGGCGACTTCCGACTTTGCCTCGACGTCTCCCCGGTTCATGAAACCCTCCTGTATCTCCTTGAGTTTTTTCCCGCTCACAACGGCAAAATCCCACGGCTGCGTATTCGCCCACGAAGGCGCCCACAAGGCCTGGCTCATGATTTTCTTGAGTAAATCCAGCGGTACCTGGTCCGGTTTGAAGCCCCGGATGCTCTGTCTTTTTTTAATTACATCAACGATATCCATGTTTATTCTCCTTCAATCCACCCATTAAGGCGCAGTCCTGAAGCCGGGTCGTATTCTCGCAAATAACCTCCTTGCCATACGTCAAAGTTTTTTCAGCGAGATAATAATATTAAACTATCCGTCCCACTTCATAGCCGTCCCATATTGCGCCCATGACATTCCGCGGCTCCCGGCAGTCCCCGATTACATAGAGATGGACGTACTTGCCCTGTAATTCTTTAGCCAGCGTGTTATCGGACTGCAAACCCACGGCCAGCACTATGGTGTCGGCTTTCAGCATCTTGTTAGCGCCCTTGCCGGTTATACCAACCCCGGATTCGGTGATTTCGTTAACGCAGGAATTTGTCAGTACTTTTACTTTATTGAATGCCAGTAAATCGATGAGCATAAAGCGGTTCATCCTGGGTACTGTTATTCCGCCGAGCATCAGTTCCGGCAGCATTTCGACGACGGTTACCTGCTTGCCCTGCTGCGTCAGCCATAGCGCCGTCTCGCAGCCCACCAGACCTCCCCCGACGACGACCACACTTTTCCCTGTTTTTTTCTTTCCCAGCAGTACATCGATACAGCTGAATACGTTCGGTTTATCGATGCCGGGGATATTGGGGAAGCAGGGATTCGACCCTGTGGCGATGATAACCGCGTCCGGCTTTTCTCTGGCTACAGCTGCTGCTATAGCCGCCGTCTGTAATTTAACCGTTACGCCGAGCTGATTTAACTGGGTTTTATACCACTTTAAAAGGCTGCCTATATCTTTTTTAAAGCCGGGAATCGAGGCCTCGATGAGGTGTCCGCCCAGCGCTTTGCCTTTTTCATATATCACTACCTTGTGACCTCTGGAGGCCGCGGCCCTGGCGGCTTCCATTCCGGCGGCTCCTCCACCCGTCACAACTATCTTTTTAGGCTCTTCCGCTTTGCTTAACTGGTACTGGATTTCCTTGCCGCAGGCCGGGTTAACGGCGCAGCTTAGCGGACGTCCCGTTCCGAATCTGCCGAGGCAGCCATCATGGCACCCGATGCACGGGCGTATATCTTCGGGTCTTCCTTCCGCAGTCTTGACCGGCCAGTAGGGGTCGGCCAGTAAACCCCTCCCGATGGCGACCATGTCCGCCTTCCCTTCGGCGATTACTTTTTCCGCCAGTTCTGGTATTTCCAGCCTGCCTACGGCGATTACCGGGATTTTAACCGCTTTCTTGGCTATTTCGGCCATATCCACCATGCAGCCGTGTTCCTGGTATGTCGGCGGATGCGCCCAGTACCAGCTATCATAACACCCGGCGTCAACATGCAAAGAATCGAAACCGCCCGCATCGAGGAGCCGTGCCATCTCGATGCCTTCCTCGATATCCCTTCCTGCTTCCCTGTAAGGTTCACCCGGCAGTGCGCCGGAGTTAAGCGCTTTCATATAGTGTTTAATTCCGAACCTGTATTGCACCGCAAAGTCCGCTCCTGCCCGCTTTTTAATAATTTCCAGGACTTCGAACGGGAAAGTAAGCCTGCCTTTAAGGTCGCCTCCGTATTTATCTTTCCGGTGGTTCCAGATAGCCGTGGTGAACTGGTCGAAAAGATAGCCTTCATGTCCGTGCAGTTCCACCCCGTCGATACCCGCGGCGGCCATGATGGCGGCGGCTTCGCCAAAAGCATTGACGATTTCTTCGACTTCGCTTATTTCCATCGCCCGGCAGGTGATGCCGGGGTCTATGTAATAGGGGACAGCTGATGCAGACATCGGTTTCTGCCCCGGCAGCGCCCATCCTACGCGTCCAAACCCCGCCGTCAGCTGGACGAATATTTTCGATCCCAGAGCATGCACGGCTTCCGCCATTTCTCCGAAGGGACCAAGCGACATCCGGTTGATGCCGTGTTTCGATATACCGGCCGCGGCAAATTCGTTCAGCACCTGGAAAAGCCCCGTAATAATAAGGCCCGTGCCGCCTCTAGCCCTCTCGATGTAATAATCGACACACCGCTGGTTCGGATTGCCGTCGGGAGTTGTCAGTCCGACGTTACCCATCGGCGCCAGGGCAATCCTGTTCTTGATTATAACTTTTCCTATTGAAATAGGCTCGAATAACTTCGGGTAGGAAACCATCGTTTAATGCTCCCTTCGCTTTCTTCGGGATTTCCCATATCAACTCTAAGTGTGCCGGCCTCGAACATTTTGTCCTTGAAACAGATGATAAAACCCTCCCATTTGATTGTCAACCTGATTAAAACCCTGCAGATTGCCCGAAACAGCCCGGAGGTCATGACGCTAAAGTAACGGAGGTATCGATGGATAAAAATGGAGAAGCACCCAATTCCTTCGCGATTCTCAATTCTATATTGAACGAAAATGCACTGACAGAGTGTCTTAGATATTTGTTAGACTCTGGAGAATCCCATCACCTTGAGCATTGAAAGACGTTTGATGGAAAAAGGCATACATTATCGCTGGGATACGATCCGGATGCGGATATCCAATCAGACACGGGTAACCAGCACCATGACCAATGAGGCAGGAGAGATTCTGCACATCCGCACCACTACTGCCCTGGAGCCGTTCCATTATGAAATCTACAGGGCGTTGGGACTACCCCT
>JAFGOC010000113.1 GCA_016926705.1 Dehalococcoidales bacterium
CTTCTAAACCAGTGCAATCAGCCACTTTTTGCAGGGCGGAATCGATTATTTCCTGCAGGTCGAGCGTCTGTGCTACTGCCTGTGAAACGGTGAGGAGGGTGTTGGTGACATGATTGTGGCGTTCCAGTTCATTCACCAGCTGGCGGTTTTCAAAGACCAGGCGCTGTTTTTCCAGTCCTTTATTTATGACGGTAAGTAAATTTTCCGGGTCCACGGGTTTTTCAAGATAAGCGAAAGCGCCCCGGTTTAGCGACTGCACGGCGTTTTTCACCGAGGAGTGGCCGGTAAGCATAATGGTGACGGTATCCGGATGCAGTTCCAGGATATTGGAAATTAGTTCCGTCCCGTCGGCGTCGGGTAGGCTGATATCCAGAATAGCCGCATTATAAAATTCCTTCTTCAGCAGCGATAACGCCTCGCCGGCCGAAAGGACGGTGCTGATTTTGTAGCCTTTCTTTTCCAGTATCAGGCGGATAATCCCCAGGAAATCCTGGTCGTCATCCACTACCAGTATTCTTTCGCTGGTCTTCATTTATTTTTCTTTCTTATTCTTCTTTCCGGTTATTTTCTTAACAAGCTCGGCGGCGATGGAGGGATCGAAGGGTTTATACAGGCAGGTTATCGCCGAGGCTGCCTGGGCTTTATCCAGGGCTTCTTTAACTTCGTTACGGAATCCGGTCATCATTATCACGATGATGTCCGGGTTGATTTCCTTCAGTCTTAACAGCGTCTCCAGACCGTCTATCTTGGGCAGCTTGACATCGATAAAAGCTATCTGAAAGGACGTGCCCTTCGTCATCATTACTGCTTCTTCCCCGCTCGCGGCTGAAAGGACTTCATACCCCTGTAATTCCAGGATTTGTGTTAGGGTCTCGCAAATGTCAGCATCATCATCGACGATGAGAATCGGCTGGCTTCCAGCCGTCTCGTTTATCAGGTCGATAAGCTGGTCGATGTGTATTGGTTTGTGGATAATCCGGCGAGCGCCCTCGTTTTTAGCGTTTTGAATCAAATCCTCGTCGGAATAGGCCGTCATCAGTATTATCGGTGCTTCCGGCTGGATTTCCTTTATTTTCTTAAAAGCATCTACGCCGTTCATCTCGGGCATAACGATGTCCATCAGAGTAACATCAAAGTTCTGCTCTTTAAATTTATTGATAGCAGATAACCCGTCGCCGGCTGTTTGCACATAGTAACCCCGACGCTTAAGTATCATGGCGAATGTCTCCAGCAGGTCCTGGTTGTCATCAACTACGAGTATCGTCGGTTTGTTTTTCATGTTGAGTTCTAGCTCCTTTGCTCAATCGGTAGTTTCACAGTGAATGTTGTGCCCTTGCCCTCCTGGCTCGCTACATCAATTTTCCCGCCGTTTTGCTCTACGAGTCTCTTGGAAATAGCCAGACCAAGCCCGATGCCTTTAGGCTTGGTGGTAAAGAGGGGCTCGAATATCTTTTCCAGGTTTTCCTCCGGTATGCCGCAGCCGGTATCCTGGAAGATGACTGCTACATAATCCTCGTCTGTTTCCGTGCTGATATTGACCTCTCCAGCCTTGCCGTTCATTGCCTGCACGGCATTGGAGATGAGGTTGGAAAATACCCGCCCCATCTGCTCGGGGTCGGTCTTTATCCATTTCGGCTTGCCGTTAAGGTTTACGTTGACATTTACATGTTCCGGCGGAGTAATCCAGGAAAGGCTTTCGTCAATTAAGCTCTTAAGGTCGGCTCTGACCTGTGTCGGTGGCTTGATACGGGTGAAATCCAGCAGGTCGGAGACTATCTTATTGGCGATATCAATTTGTTTATCCAGTACTTTCAGTGTATTGGCTGCCTCTTCATCGGGTTTTTCGGCTAAAGCCATGTTGAGCAGGTAGGCTCAGTTCCTGATTACGTTTAGCGGATTACGCAATTCATGCCCGACGCCTGAAGCCAGTTCACCTACGGCTGCCAGGCGCTCGGAACGGATAAGCTTTTCCTGCACCTGCTCAAGGTCTTTAGTCCTGATATCCACTTCTTTTTCCAGCTGTTCGTAATAACCGCGCAGCGACTGCTCTAATTCCACTTGGCGGATTGCACCGCCGATTCTCTCGGTGAGGGTCTTGGTCAGATGGTTTTTCTTCTTCAAGTATGGATTATCGTGGTTGGAGTAAATTTCCACAATTCCGGTGTTTTCTCCATTTATAATCAGGTTTTCGGATACTTTGTTCGTATTTTTCTGGAAGACTGGGCTCTTATAAACCTGGTCGTGAAATGTGATTCTCACGCTGGTTCCTTGTGGGTATTGTGTCGCCTGTGGCACTATGGTCACCACTTTGCCTAGAAACTCATCAACCGAGTTGCTGTCTCCTGCCGCCTTACCGATGTCATAAAGGCATTTCATCTCTTTTATCCTCTGGTGGTGCTGCTGTTCGCTCTTTTGCAGCATAGCCACCACGGCGCCTACCGCACCAAGGATGATAACGAAGGCAGTAGGCTTAAAGAAGGCATTAGGGTATGTATCGATAAGAATAGCGTAGGGAAGCAGGATGAACATTGACACCAGCGCTGTTAATATGGCCGGTATTACACCCAGGACATAGGCTGAATACACCACCGGTGCAAAAAATACCAGGCCCAGGAAGTCAATCCCGTATAAGTTGTGTAGGTTGTTTAGTGAATCCTGGACGCCTGTGAAACCGAGGCGTCCACTGATGGCGGGCAGGTAATATATCAGAGCACAAACCGCCATAAGGGCTATGACATAACGCAGATGTTTATTAGCCCAAATTCTCTTTTTATTACGTTTATAACTCATCTTCGGCCCTCCAGGGGTATATCAAGGTCTGGTTGTTTCCTTCCCCGGACGCGTGTCTAGCCTAAAGCATAATACGGGCAATTCTATACAAATTGCTTTCAGTATCAGGCTACTACTGCCGGCTATTACGGGCAACCATGATAA
This sequence comes from Dehalococcoidales bacterium, assembly GCA_016926705.1. Classification (GTDB taxonomy): domain Bacteria; phylum Chloroflexota; class Dehalococcoidia; order Dehalococcoidales; family RBG-16-60-22; genus RBG-13-51-18. Next base: position 2,935 of record JAFGOC010000113.1, read on the forward strand.
CCCCCTTCTTTCATTGGGGTATTCACCCACACTTAAAATTCGGTATTTTATGCGAATGCTCATCGCTGTTTATTTCTTCTGCCAGTCCCTGATAATATCCTTGATTTCCTTCAGGTCATCCATCAGTTCGTCGACACTCACATCCGGCAATGAAACTATCAGACTAGCCAGGGGATTTTCCTCCTCTTCTTCACTGGTGAACAGCGCTTTCAGTGATTCTGCATCCAGTTTTTTATCCGGTTTTTTCGTTGCGGTAGGAGCATTACTTTCAGGTTCCGCTTTAACTGAGTTAGTATCTTCCGGGTCTTCCTTAAGCGATTCGACCTCATCCTCTTCTTCATCCGCATCGACACCACTAAGAGAATCTTCAGGCTCAATGGTAAGTTCGCCAATTGGCCCATGAGGCCGGAGCTCGGAGACCTCTATTCCCTCCAGGTCGCTTATCTTGCCGGAGAGTTTCTTTAGCTTCATCTCCGTTTGTGCCAGGTCATCGGTGCGTTCTTTAAGCTGTTCTTCCAGCTCGGTTATCTGCGTAGAAGCAGTATCGTCGGCCTGTGTTTGCGCTTTTTCTTTTTCTTTCTTTTTCCCGAATTTCAATCCCTTGAATAACATATCAACTCTCCTTCCGGTGAGACGACTAATTCTTTTCTGTCATCTCCCTAGCGGAAGTATCCCTCGCGGTAAGCTTTAGATAATATGGAATAAACTTCATAAAAATTAGTCTTTCTCTGTTCAGTGATACGTTTTAAGACCTCCGCCCTCTGTCTCACTATCCTGTATATCTGTCGGCGTTTTCCTTCAGGAAAACCGCGCCGTGGGGCGATTTTATTTTCCAGTAAATAGGAGTTCTGGTTGCCGCGGAAAATAAAGGTATCATCCAGCGGGTTCCAGTTAAAAATTTCTATGAACGAAAAAGAATCGGAAATTGAATCATAATTAACGATTTCATTGATGCTTGTAAGGCGTCGCGCCAGGTGGCCGTTAGCTAGACGTACCTGCTGGCAGATGGCAATGACGTTCAGGTTATCGACATATGACTTCGGCACGTTAATGGGGTTACCGGTAATACGCTGGATAAGCTTGGCAACCGAAGCGGCGTGGAAAGTGCTCATGCAGGCGTGGCCCGTCTGCATTGCCTGGAACGCAATAGCCCCCTCGATACCGCGGATCTCACCTACGATGATAAGGTTAGGTCTTTGCCGAAGGGCGGCCTTGAGCAGGTCGAACATGGACACCTCGGATAGCTCGCTCTGCTTACTGGTACCCCGCGTACAGCCGCGGATCCAGTTATGGTGCGGCACCTGCACTTCGGGAGTATCCTCGATACTCACTATCTTGGACTCCGGAGGGATGAAGGTGGTCAGGGCATTCATCATGGTGGTCTTGCCGGAGGCCGTTTCTCCGGATACCCAGATATTCATACCCTCTTGAATTACCAGTGATAGATAAGCGGCCATTTCATAATTAAGCGTGTTGAACTGGACGAGTTCCAGTATGCTCATCGGTGTATCGCTGAACTTACGAATGGTAAAGTTGCTGCCCCTTTTGGATACGTCATTACCGTAAACGATATTGATACGGGAGCCGTCTGGCAGGGTGGCATCGACAACCGGCACGCGGAAGGTTACCGGGTGTTTGATGCTTTCGGCCAGCTCGATTACGAATTTATCCAGCGCGTCTTCCGTTTCGAACCCGATATTGGTGCGAAGTCCGCCAAAGATTTTGTGTTCCACGAATATGTGGCCGAGACCGGAGCAGGAAATATCCTCGATATAAGGGTCATGTATCATCGGGTCCAGAATCCCCATGCCTTCCAGCTTACGCTTTAAGAGGTAGCGGAGGCTGTTGTACTGGAACTGGGTAACCGGTATTTTCCCCTGTACGCTCTTTTTTAAAATTTGGGGTTTATCGCCGTTGTTTTTGCCCTTGATTTTACCGCTCGGGTCTTTGTGGCCGTTGTTTTTACTCTTATTTTTAGCCGATTTCTTATAGGTTGCGGCGGTTTTGCTATCGGCGATATACACTATTTTATCGACGGTACGCATGATGATATCCGTTCGGCTCGATGACTCAAGCACATCGGTCAGTTCTTCTACATGTTCCGCCAGGTGCAATTCTAATTCTTCGAGGAGACTGTCATGGGTATCGACAATACTGGGTTCGATGGCGATATAATTGTCCCTGATGTCTTCAGAGTTGGGCATGATGTGAACGAACACATTATTATCGGCTTTATAGATAAGATTAGGGTCTTTCATGCCCAGCATTTTCAGTGTAATTTTTTCATAGTACTTGGGTATCTCCATGGTATCCAGCGGCAGCATATACAGGTACTGGAGCAGGTGCAGATTATTCTTGCATTCATTCTGGAAGTCCTCCGGCAGTTCCTGGAAAAGCGGACATTTTTCCAGATGAGTGCCGCATACATGGCCGCATTTCTGGGGGCACGGCTTTACTTCAAAAGGATAGTAGTTCACCTGCACTCCTAGACTCTGGCTTTAGCCAGAGGAATAATTCTCATCCCGAGTCTGGGCTCGATGTTGAAGCTGACCACATCTCCAGTGGGACGGTCAGCGCCGCGTACTTTTAAAACCTCCATAAGCTTTATCATGCTTTCACCTACCTGCTCCAGGCGCAGCTTGAAACGCGCGTCACAGAGCGAGCGTGTACGTGAAAGGATGTCTTCCTCAAAGGCATAAGAATGCGCTACCACGATTATTGTCTTTCCCTGGTCGCACAGGGCTTTACACCTGGAAAAGAAGTCTATAATCGCCACTGGTTCGCTATGTGCTACCAGCAGAGTAATCGAATCGATAATTATCAGCTTGAATTCTTGAGGAAGATTGGAAAAATGATGTGTCAGCACCAGGAACGGTTTATGCCCGTGGGGCAGGCCGCTGCGGAAGGTCAACGGGAAAATCCTTAAACGGTCTGCCAGGAAATGGTCCAGGATATTCATATTAAGAGAGTCCATCTGGCTTATCAGACTTCTTATATTGTTCTCTGTGGTGTAGTATGCCACCGATATTTCCGCGTTTTGCAGCGTGCCGTGTGTAAGATGCTGGCATAACACGCTTTTGCCGGCATCGGAGTGTCCTTCAACTAGGCAAAGGGAACAGAGCGGGATGCCTCCCCCGAGTTTATCATCGACTTCCACGATGCCGGTTACGATGGCTTCCTTCTTTTTGTCGTGTTTAATCATTTGTATCACCTCTCCTGCCGGAGGATATATTTTCTATATTACTGACTGTCACCATTCTCTTCCGGTGTAAGGTTGATGCAGAACTCCTTGCTTTTTCCATTGCCTCCGGGAAATACCAGCTTCAGCTTTGCCTGTTTATCTTTCGATTTATCTACTTCGATTATCTCCTCATCAGACGATGATTCCGTTTCATCGGTCGCGTCCACCCAGGACGGTATCACCGGATTAAGCGGGGCATCACCGCCAGTGAGAATCCCGTGCAGGGACAATATGGACTGGCTCCAGATTTCAGATTCGGCAGCTAATTCGGAATGGTCTTGGATTATTTCAGCAAGATTAAGGATAACATCCTTCAATTCTGGTGATAGGTGACCGCTGGTACCATAGACCTCCAGTAATGCCGGTAGCTGCTCATAGCCTATTTCCTGCCTGGCTTTAGCCACCCAGTTTATAAGGTTAGCCAGCATGTTGACTTTAGGTATCCCTTGAGCTATATCGTTCATGGGTCGGTCGTATTCCATAGGTTGTACCTCCTCCAGGGGTAATTCGGGTTCTTCTTCGGTTACCTCATCGTTTTCATCCCCGATAGTCTCATCTTCTTCGGATTCATCCAGTTCGTCTTCAGGCGAAAGCTCTTCTTCATCTTCTTCAGTTTCATCGGGCAGCTCTTCGTCAAGCTTCAATGCTTCTGGCGACTGGCCTTCTTTATATATATCATCGTCAGAGGGTTCTTCCGTCTTATCTGGCCCTTCGAAATCAAGCATTTCCTCGTATTCATCCGGTCCTGCTTCATTGGCGAGTTCCTGGTCTGCGTTATCTAGCTTATCGTTAAACAAGTCCGGTTGAGGCATGCTTTCCATTTTGTCACCAGAAACATGACTGTCAACATCCATCTTTTGAGGGTCGGCGTTGTCCCCGGAAAGAGCCGCTAAAATAGTTGAGAATTCCGATGACGGCAATTCCATGTTTAAAAGGTAATCGCGGACACTCGCGAGAGAATTTTTGACTTCTGCCTTTAAAAGCTTGATTTCATCTTGCAGTATGTCAAGTCTGCTCTCTTCCACCATGGTACTTTACCTCCTTCCTGCCTCCAGCTCGTCGCGGAGTTTTTCTTTTTCCAGGTCGTTAGGAATTGGTGTCTGTGCTTCCATCAAATATGCACGGATATCAAATAACATTTCTTTTAAGTCCTCTTTAACTTCCTGTAATTCAGTTTCCATTTCTTTTAGCTGTTCTTTCTGGTCCATGTTGTTTCCTCCTTACATTTGGGAGACGGTAATAAATAACTGATTGGCCAGTGCCGGCAAAATAAGAAGGGCTACGCCGGAAATACCCGCTGTAATTCCCAGGTTGTTGAAAATTTTATATTTACTCCCCCCCTCCGCCAGAGTCGGCACTATCGCATTGGCAACAGTGAATATTATGACCAGAGGCAGTATGAGGTGTTGCATAATTTCCAGGCCGGAGAGGTTGAAACTGGAAAAAGAGGTTATGCTTTGCGTATTAGACATATTAGGTATGGTAGCCTGGGCTCCTGCAACCATACCCCCGAAGGCAACTATCACCTCGGTGATAAAGACAAGGATAAAAATAATAGCAGCATGCATAACGATACAGAGCCAGCGGAAGGGACTGGATACCGTTCTGCGGTGGGCGCGGAGCAACGATAATCTGTTAGCGAACAACGCTGCCTGATTACCGGCCTCGTCTGCGGAACCGCCCACTTCTATAGCATCGTAGAACATGCCTACGCTGCGGTTGGTCAGTTCGCTGCCGGTTTCATCGATAAACATTTTCCATGATAGTTTTGGTTTTATTCCGGCCGTGAGTCTGGTATGTAAATTCTTCACCGAGGAACGTAAAACATTGATGGCGTTGATGTCAATTCGTTCCAATGCTGAACTAATCGTTGTCTCCAGAGAAGAACAAACGCCACCGAGAGAACGCAGAAACGTCCCGATTTCGTTATCTCGCTTGATTATTTTTTTATCATCTCTGGACATGATATATCCTAAGGGAAAGGCGATAGCCCCGATGATAATCAGGGCTAGACCGATGTTTTGCCCGGTGACTAAAAATAGAATACTCACGCCGATTATTGCCGCTAAAATGGGCTTGAATAACTTGGCCGCAATTTTTTGTTCCTTAGAGCCCGGCCACTTAAGAATGATTTTTTCTTTGGGCGATACTACATATATCAACCAGACGCCGATAACAGTTACAGCTACGGAGATAAAAGCCATGGCTATTATTAGCGACGTCTCGATTTTCCATATCATCGTTGAGACGATACCGATAACCACGACCAGAATTGCCGATAGAATGAGGGAGACATAGGCATCCGTCCACATTTTCATCGCTTCCAGGTTTCTTTCATATTCATTTTCATAGTCTTGGGCGCGGGCGGTGGCTTCTCTGGTGAGGAAATCCGCTTCCGGTTCACCGGAAATCAGCGAACTGGAAAAACGCAGCAGCAGGCCTTTCATCTCTTCGTCTTTAGCCGGCTCGCCTACTGCCCGGCAGGCGCGAGCGTAGTCATACTTCAAGCGCCGGCGATCCATTTCTACTCTTTTAAAATATTCGGCTGACGAGCACTGAATCTCGGCGGAACGTTCGAAAATCTGGTCGCGCGGTACGCCGGAAGCAGCTACCGTCGACATGTAAGCGAGCTGGTAGTAGATATCAAAGCTCATCGCGGTCTTGCCGCGCTTCTTGCCCTTCTCATTTTTGGCGAAGAACGGGAGTGCTTTTATCATTTCCACTATTTTCATTGCTACGCTTCTATCCTCGTCTGGTCTGCGATGGGTAGTGTACTATCATCTATGTCAATTTGTATGTATCCGGCGTTGACTTTATCTTTCGTTTCCGCGTAAAAATCAATTTCAAGGTAATCATTCTCGTCCAATACCGTATATTCGGGAAAAATAAAATTACCGCTTACCGTTATCCACGTACCGAGTTGGTCTCTATCAAACCAGACTTCAGCGGCCGGGACACCGTTAATGGTAGTTCTTACCGCACCATCTTCGGTCATGATTTTAATATCAATATTCAGGTAAACTCTGTCACCTGCGGCGGTCATAAAACCATCTGATACTTTACAGCGGTAGGTTACTGTCCAGTTAGCCGCTGGTATCTGGTCGATACCTACGAGCGGGTAGATGAACTTCGCCGGGCGGGTGGGTTCGGATTCGTTATAAAGCAGTTTTCTGGCAATCTCATTTTTGGTAAAATTTTGCGCAATAATCATCGCACTGCCGTCTGCCTGTGCCGCTTCTACCAGTTCGTAGTAATGAATATTGGCGATGGTGATGTTCTCTGATTGAGGAGTAAGCCTTGTATAGCCGAGATTTAAAAACGGCAGCGAGGCATAGACGCCATTCGGGGTGGCTATGGATACAGTACCGCCGGTCGCATTCCCCGGTGGCGGAGTCAGATTAATCAGAGCAAGCATTTCCTCAAGCGGATTTATAATGCCGGGCTCAAAGAACTCTATCGGCCCGTTGAGACCGATTCTTGCTTTAAACCATTCATTATTCAGCGGTAGCGTGGTGCTGTAGGGCAGCCACTTTATATATAAAGTACCGCCGTTATCTTCATAATTCACGATAACGTCCCATTTATCATAACTGGCCAGCTTGGTCTGGCCGCTGTTTTCAACCGTCACACGTAAATCATCCCCCCATGATAGTTTGGCGGCCCGTAAAATGGTCAGGTCTGTCCTCGTTATTTCACTCTCCAGGACACTTATTTTATCGAAGTTAATCGATGTTGTGTCTGCCGAGGTCAGTAGACCCTGTGACAATGTCATGCCTCCCACAACGAGCATGGCCATGCATATTACCGTTACCACCGCTGCTGCCATGTAATCGACCCCCTGTCAGGTTCCTGGCGGTACCCGTGTGATTTAAATGTCATGCTCATTTTCGTGTTGCTGTTACTCATTTTATTTCTTAAGGTGAAAAGTAAGTTGAACAGGATATCCCGCTGGGCGTAGATATCACCACCATATTGGTCGTGCCGGAGCCTACCGACGGGTCTAGCCATGTTCTTATCATTATCTCTTCACCCGGATTCAGTACGTTCGGTTCGAATATCTCGGCTGCGCCGTCCAGCCTTATCCAGCCCACCTCCCACTCGTAAGTTCCCGCCCCTCCGGGAGCGTAAGGCAGCCATTCTACATGATATTCGCCGGAATTGTCATAGTACTGGACGATGACGTCCCATTTTTCAAAATCGGCCATTTTGGTCTGGCCGGTATTCTTGAGCACTATATCCACAGGGTCTGCGCCGGCCATCAATGACATATTTGTACTTATCGGGATAAGTTCGGTCCTCACGATTGTCTCTGTTCTCTGCCCGATTTCGATAAGCCCTGTTGTACTGGCATCGACTGATGTCATAAATCCCTGAGCCATTGTCATGCCCCCGAATATCATCAGGGCTATACAAATTATAGAAATTAGCGCAGTCTCCATTTTCTGCTCCGTTACATGCTGAAATAAAATTCGTCAAATATTCCATTAGGAATAATAAACTTGGCAAAATAGGTACCGGCACCCGGGTCGCTGTCATAAGTAATTGTCACCTTGATCGTGGCACTGGTCTTCCATTCGGTATCGTTCTCCAGCTCAAAAGCCCAGCGTGGATAGTCAGTGCCGGCATCTTCAACGTAGGGAATACGTTCGAAATCGTCCTCCTGCCCGAAGAACAGGTCGCTCTCCTCAACGCCTAGGATACGCTGGGTGCCTACGTTCTTTATCCAGAGATATACCAGTGTGCGGGTGGAGTTATTTGCCGCATGAACAATATTAATCCGACTCTTCATCCGTTCATCGACCTGCTCGGCCATGCTGGTCATAGCCTGGCTGGAACGGTTTATCATCGGATAAACACTATTAAAGACAAATATCATACATACAACCCCCGCTACGATTAGTAGAGCTGTTGTTATGGCTTTGTCCACAAAAGACCTCCATTATTACTTTGGAGTAGATGGTTGCGGCAAACATCTACACCCCTCACAGCTGATAGAAAGCGGATCGTACTCGCTAAAAACCACGGTTCGGGGTGGGGCTCCGTTAAAGGAGACCCCCACCCCGCATGTTTAACTTGTGACCAATTATTACCTTAGCGCAGGTTTATTATCTTATCGATATAGGGCGGCGTAGTCCGTTCGATGGTGAGTACAGCGCCGATTGGCGTCATCACCACGATACTGAATCTGTCGTTGACACTGAGGTCAGGGTCAAGTGCTTGTACAAGATTTCCTGCTCCTCCTCCGTCAATATCTCCAACAATAATCTGGAATTTCTCGCCGGTTTCCAGCAGATAATCGCCGTCGTCGTTCCCCATCTTGTCAACGGACCAATACAAATCTGTTATCTGTTGGGCATTATCGATGTAGTTGATAACAACCTTATGGTCATTTCCCGTAGCTACGCCAAGAGCACCGCCGGAGGGTGGGGTAAAGTCAACCGGTTCGCCACCTAGTACATTCGCCACGGTAAATGTCAATTGTCCGATAGAACCGCTGGCACCGGTAACGTTTCCGGTCGCAATAAGTCCTCCCTTAAGTTCCAGGGTACTCTGGGCTTCTTTTAGCCCGGAGTAGACCGCTTCCTGCGCCTTCTGGGTAGAAAAGAGGCCTGCGGAAAGGGCGGTGTAGGCAAAGACCGCAGCTACTACTACAAAGGCGATCAGGATAATAGCCGTCTCCAGCCCGGTGATGCCCTTTTCTTTACCCAAGAATTTTCTTAGCATTTTTTCTCCTTCTACTGCAAACCTAATTCAAAAGATGATTAGCGCAGGTTCATGATTTTATCGATGTAGGGCGGTGTAATCCTTTCAATCGTGAGTACGGCACCGAATGGTGTCATTATAACCAGACTGAAAGTCCTGTTAACGGTTAGATTGGTCGATAAAGCGTCAACAAGGTTTCCCTCTCCGCTCTGGCTGCCGACGGTAATCTGGAATTTCTCGCCAGTCTCCAGCAGCGAGTCGCCGTCATCGTTCCCCAGTTTGGCAACTGTCCAATAAAGATCGTCTACTGCTTGGCTGGAGTCAAGATAGTTAATCACTACCTTGTGGTCATTTCCCGTGGCCAGTCCACCCGCACCGCCGGACGGTTGTGTGAAGTCAACCGGCTCGCCGCCGAGTACATTGGCTACAGTAAATGTGATTTCGCCGATAGTGCCGCTATCGCCGGTAACATTACCGGTGGCAATTACCGCTCCTTTGAGTTCCAGGGTACTCTGGGCTTCTTTAAGCCCGGAATAGACCGCTTCCTGGGCTTTCTGGGTCGAGAATAGACCCGCGGAAAGGGCAGTGTAGGCAAAG
>JAFGOC010000014.1 GCA_016926705.1 Dehalococcoidales bacterium
CTCTAACTTTTTCAGTCGCTCGTTTAGCTTGTGATAGTCTTTAAGCACCAGCTTAAGCGCTTCGGCCACGGGGTCGGGCAGCCTGCCGTGTTCCAGGTCCATGACCGGTTTCTCCCGCTTGGTCACCACTCTGCCCGGAATGCCCACCACGGTGACCCCGGGCGGCACATCTTTGATGACTACCGAGCTGGCACCCACCCTTACATCATCGCCTATTTTAATTGGTCCAAGAGCTATCGAGCCGGCGCCCATTTCCACGCCGTTGCCCAGCGTAGGGTGGCGTTTCTTTTTCTCCATCGTGGTGCCCCCCAGCACCACCCCCTGGTACAGCAGGACATCGTCGCCGATTTCCGAGGTCTCTCCTATGACGATACCGGCGCCGTGGTCGATAAAAAACCTCCGCCCGATTTTAGCGCCGGGGTGTATTTCTATGCCCGTGAAAAAGCGGGTTATGTTTGAGAGGAAACGCGCCGCCAGCTTGAGATGGTTGTTCCATAAAAAGTGGTTGACACGGTGCGCCCAGATTGCATGTAGGCCGGAATAGCAGAGCAGTATTTCCAGCGTGCTCCTGGCGGCCGGGTCTCTAATTCGCGCCGTCTTGATATCTTCTCTTATTGTCCTGAACACCTTAATACCTCTATTCTTATCGGGAAGCTAATAGTATTACAATTATACCCTATTTTAACAATAAAAAAATCGGGGTAACCTGCAGGAATGTTGACTAAAATGGTAAACAATAATTATTCTATCAATAATGAATGTGACTGTCAACTTTGAAGTATGCCTGTTTATTGTGTAGAATAATGCGGGTGAACATGGAATTAAGAAATTTGCCCGGTGTTGATAAGATATTGACGGATAAGCGGATTGCCGTTGTCGCGGGAAAATATCCGCACGACCTGCTGGTGAGTGTTATACGTGAGCAGCTGGAGCAGGAGCGGTTGTCTATAATCGGGGGTAAAGCCGGCGCTTCTCTCGACGGTATCGTGAAGGCTGTGCTGGGCGGACTTGAGGCTGTTCTGAAACCAACTCTGCGCCGGGTGGTCAATGCCTCCGGCGTAATTTTGCATACGAACCTAGGTCGTGCTCCTCTTAGCCGGGAGGCTATCGCCGCGATGGAAGAGGCGAGCCGCGGCTACGCCAACCTTGAAATTGATATGGGAAGCGGCGCCCGGGGGTCGCGCCACGTGCATATTGAAAGTCTATTATGCCGTCTGACCGGCGCCGAGGCGGCCTTCGTCGTGAATAACAACGCTTCGGGTGTGCTTCTCGGACTGACCGCTCTGGCGCGGCGTAAAAAGGTAATCGTCTCCCGCGGGCAGGCAGTGGAAATCGGTGGGGGCTTCCGTATTCCCGACGTCATGCGGCAGAGCGGCGCCAAGCTCGTCGAGGTGGGGACGACCAACTGTACTTATGCCCGCGACTTCGAGCAGGCTATCGATGAGAGCACAGTGGCATTAATGCGTGTTCATTCCAGTAACTTCAGTCTCGTTGGATATACCAGTGAAGTATCACTAGAGGAACTAATTGTGATAGCCAAAAAATATAACCTGATAGTCCTGGACGACCTCGGCAGCGGCAGCCTGCTGGATACCACAGCCTTCGGACTGGCCCCGGAGCCGATGGTCCAGCAGAGCGTCAAGGCTGGCACATCTGTGACTTTCTTTTCCGGCGATAAACTCCTGGGCGGGCCCCAGGCGGGCGTAATCGTCGGCAGCAAGGAATATGTGGAGAAGCTAAAAAAACACCCGCTGGCGCGGGCGGCTCGCATTGATAAAATGCGGTTGGCAGGAATAGCTGCAACACTACTCCATTATCTCAAAGGGGAGGCGGTTGCTAAAGTCCCCGTCTGGAAGATGATAGCCGCCCCGCTTAAGGAAATAGATAAGCGCGCCGGAGATTGGGCTAAGGCCCTTGGAGGGGAGGCTAATGTGGTTGATGGGCAGACCATGATTGGCGGCGGCTCTTTGCCCGGCGGCAGCCTGCCCACGAAACTGGTAGCTATCGGCGGGGGGAGTAAAAAGGTGCAGGAAATCAGCCGCAAGCTGCGACTTCGTGAAGTGCCGGTGATAGGGAGAATAGAAAAAGACCGGCTACTCCTCGACCCGCGAACCGTGCTGCCGGAGGAAGACGAAATCGTCGTCCGGGCTCTTTCGGAAATAATCAAAAAATAGGCGTATTCCCTGCTTACAAAAAACACAGGAGTTATTGTCATGAGTGAGAAAGAAATAACCCTCCGCTACGGTTTTAATCCCCACCAGAGACCCGCCCGGATTTACGTTGATAAAGGGACGCTGCCCTTCCGGGTGCTAAACGGCGCTCCGGGTTATATCAACATGCTGGACGCGCTCAACTCCTGGCAGCTGGTCAGGGAGCTTAAGGAAGCGCTCAACCTCCCCGCCGCCGCTTCCTTCAAGCATGTCAGCCCCGCCGGTGCCGCCGTGGGTACGCCCCTTTCCGATACTCTGAAAACAGCCTATTTCGTCGATGATATGGAGACGTCGCCGCTGATGGCCGCCTACGCTCGAGCGCGTGGGGCCGACCGTGTTTCGTCCTACGGCGACTTCGCGGCTTTGAGCGATACTGTTGATGTTGCGACTGCAAAGCTAATCAATAGAGAAGTCTCCGACGGTGTTATCGCTCCCGGCTACGAGAAGACGGCGCTGGATATCCTCAAGTCGAAGAAGGGCGGCAAATACCTGATTATGGAAATCGATGCGGATTATGTTCCGGGAGAAACGGAGACCCGAGAGGTCTTCGGCATTAAATTCGAGCAGAAGCGTAACAGTGCTAAGGTTACCGCCGACCTGCTGAAAAACGTGGTCACCAAGAAGAAAGAATTTCCCGCGGACGCCGTGCGCGACCTCATCGTAACCACCGCCGCTATTAAATACACACAGTCCAATACTATCGGTTTCGGCGTGGACGGGCAGGCTATCGGCATAGGCGCCGGTCAGCAGTCGCGCATCCACTGCGCCCGCCTGGCTGCGGAAAAAGCCGACCGCTGGTTCCTGCGGCAGCACCCCACCGTCTTGAGCATCAAATTCAAGCCGGGCGTAGTGCGGGCGGAAAAGAACAACGCCATCGATTTATACCTTCAGGAAAGGCTGAACCGCTTCGAGCAGCAAAACCTGGCCGCCGTTATGGAAAAAGTCCCTCCCCGTCTTACCTACGAGCAAAAAAGGGAGTGGCTGGGTAAACTGAAAGGAGTTTCGCTTTCCTCCGACGGCATGATTCCTTTCCGCGATACTATCGACCGCGCTTACGAAAGCGGGGTGGCTTATGTCTTGCAGCCCGGCGGCTCCATCCGCGACCAGGATGTAATCAGGGCCTGCGACGCTTACGGTATGGTGATGGCTTTCTCCGGCGTCAGGCTTTTCCACCATTAATTATCGGAATAGGATAACGCGCAATGTTCGTATTGGGTACCGCCGGCCATATCGACCACGGTAAATCGGTGCTGGTCAAGGCTTTGACCGGCATCGACCCCGACCGCCTCCGCGAGGAGAAGGAGCGCGGCATGACCATCGACCTCGGTTTTGCCTGGCTCAAGCTCCCGAGTGGTCGTGAGGTCGGCATCGTCGATGTTCCCGGTCACGAGCGCTTTGTCAAGAACATGCTGGCCGGTGTCGGCGGCATCGACCTCGCTCTGCTGATAATCGCCGCCAACGAGGGCGTCATGCCCCAGACTAAAGAGCACCTCGCCATCCTCGACCTTATCGGGGTGAAGCGGGGCGTTGTCGCTATCACCAAAAAGGACCTCGTGGACGACGAGCTTTTGACGCTGGTGCGCATGGAGGTGGAGGAACTTATCGCTTCGACGACCATTGCCGGGGCGCCTGTCGTGGCTGTGTCCGCCCTGACCGGCGAGGGCCTGCCGGAGCTTCTAAGTGCCATCGATGCCCAGCTTGATAAGACCGAACCGAGAAAAGACCTCGGCCGTCCCCGCCTCCCCATCGACAGGATTTTCACCATCGCCGGCGCCGGCACCGTCGTTACCGGAACGCTTATCGACGGCACGCTGACCGTGGGCCAGGAAGTGGAAATCGTCCCTTCCGGCTTGAAATCGAGGATACGCGGGCTCCAGACGCATAAGTCAAAGGAAGAGGTCGCCAGTCCGGGCAGTCGCGTGGCGGCGAATCTGGTGGGCGTAAATACCGCTCAACTCGCCCGCGGCGACGTCGTCACCGTCCCCGGCTGGCTTAAACCGGCAGGGCTGGTGACGGCTAATCTCAAGCTTATCGACTATCTTAAGCGGCCCCTGCGGCACGGCGCGCAGGTCAGCTTCCACACCCTGGCAGCGGAGGCCATGGCTAAGGTGCGCCTGCTGGAAGGCGACGAGCTCAAGCCGGGACAGTCGATGTGGGCGCAGCTGGCGCTGGAAAAGCCGCTGGCTATTATCAACGGCGACCGCTTTATCATCCGCTCGCCGATGGAAACGCTCGGCGGCGGAGGCATCGTCGACATACGCACCAAGCGGCTCCGCCGCAATCGACCCGATATTATAGCTAATCTCAAGGATAGGGAGGGCGGCACTGCCGAAGAGCTAATTATGGCGCTGCTGGAGGCCCGGCAGCCGCTGGAGCTTACATCACTGGCGGCGCAGGGCAATATTTCTAAAGATGAAGCTCAAGGTACCACCGATTCATTAATCGGGCAGGGGCGGGTTATCGCCATCGGAGAGCGCGAGCGCCGCCTGCTGTTTACGGCCTCGGGCTGGAAAGACCTTACGGAAAAGGTCTTATCGGCGCTTAGAGACTATCATAAAAAGTACCCTATGCGACCCGGTATGCCCCGCGCGGAATCCGCCACGCGCCTGAAGCTGGGGAGTAATATCGCACCGGTGCTGGATAACCTTGTCAAACAGGGGAACATCGTGGAGGAGGCGGGGAACTTGCGCCTTCCGTCCCATGCCGTCAGCCTTACTCCCACCCAGCAGGGTAAAATCGACGCCTTTTTAAAGTCTTTAGAGGCCAGCCCCTTTGCCCCGCCCTCCGACCTTATCCCGGAGCCGGACTTGCTCAACCTGCTGGTGGCGCAGGGCAAGGCGGTCAGGGTCAGCGATAATGTAGTCTTTTCTGCTAAGGCGTATAATGAGATGGTGGAAAAAATTACTGCGCAAATCAGGTCTAAAGGCAAGATAACCCTGGGCGAGGTGCGGGACATGTTCGGGACCAGCCGCAAGTACGTCCAGGCCCTGCTGGAGTACCTCGACCGCGAAAAAATAACTAAACGCGTCGGCGACGACCGCGTGCTATACTAGACTAACAGGGGGTAGCCTATATGTACACTAAAATTTTAGTGCTGCTGGACGGCTCGGAAATCAGCGAATGTGTGCTCCCTTATGTGGAATGGTTTATGAAGGTATCCAGGCTCGATGAGGTGGTCTTTCTAAGGGTCGAGGAGCCTTTTAAAATGTTGAGGGGCATGGAGACCGCTGTGATTCCGGAAGACCGCGAGCGCATTGAAAAGGATGCCGACAGGCTGGCGATGGAATACCTGGATGGAATCGTCGGCAGGTTTAAGAAACGTAAAACAAAAGTACGCCCTATGGTGCTTAGGGGCAAACCTGTGCAAGTTATCGCCGACTATGTAACCCGCGGGCATATCGACCTGTTAATCATGGCAACCCACGCCTACTCCGGCGTGCACAGGCTTTTTGGCGCCAGCACCGCCGATGGAATCATCCATACCGTTACCGCCCCCATCTTCCTCGTTACCCCCAAAGATAGACCGCCGGATAAATAATCGATAGGTGGAGGGGGGACGCCAGAGCGTTTGATTGAGGAAGCCTTCCCGAAAAGATAGAGGTTATTATACAGTGTCCTAGATGCGGTACTTTAATGAACTATATAGAAGTACCGCAAAATATACTGGAATTTCTTGGCTGCGTTGGTTGCCTCGGTTGTCTGGTAACCCCTTTGGGATGCCTGCTCGCTCCTCTGGCTTTCTTTTTACCTAAATCAAAATATTATCAATGCCCGAATTGCAGGTATAGAGAACCTGTAAAATAACGGCTACGTGCAGACTGGCGGGAGCGCATGGGAGTCGAACCCACCGAGGGCTTTGATACCCCCCAACGGATTTGAAGTCCGCGAAGCCCACCGGGACTCATCCGCTCCCGTAATCTGGATAAGTATAACTCACTGTCTGGGCTCTATCAAGCAGATCTATTTTCTTAGCAATTATTCTGTCATTCCAGCGAAGGCTGGAATCCATTTAAAGAATTCGCACATTGTTGATTCCCTTTTGATGGATTCTGACCTTTGTCAGAATGACTGGGGAATAAAGTCTCTTTAGTCACGTGATGATTCTATGCCAATCTCCCCCAGCACCATCCTCACCACCTCCGGCAGCTTTTTCTCGAGCGTCTCGGAAAGCTCCATCCCCCAGCCGATTTCCGCCGGTTCCACGCCGATAATCACTGTTTCTTTCGGCTTGTTGCCCGTTATCTCCATCAGCTTCAGGTTCTCGACTACGCCCATCTCGTGGGCCGATGTCAGCCTGCTCCTGCCTGCCTCCAGGTCCTCCGGGTTAAAGCGGTAAATCTCGCCCGGCTCGCCGCCCGCAGAGGCGCAGTCGATGATAATCATCTTTTCCCCGGCCATCGTGTAAGCAATCAGGTCCGGTGACGTGCCTCCGTCCACCAGCTTGACGTCCGCCAGCAGGTCCATCTCCTGCAGCGACCTTATAGCGTGGATGCCGACCCCCTCGTCCTTCTGGAGCAGGTTACCCACGCCGATGACGACGATTCGGGGTAAATTCTCTTTCATTTTATTCACCTAACAAATCCGCGGCAGCAGTTCGCCCACCGGCACGTCCACGATGCGCGATGCCCCCAGCGCCGTTTTCATGATGACGCGCCCCGGGTGCCCGGCGACCACCTCCCCGATGATGGCGGCGTTCCTGCCGTATTTATTCTTTTTCATCGCTGCCAGTACGGCATCGGCTTCTTTAGCCGGGACCACCGCCGCCAGCTTGCCCTCGTTGGCGATGTAAAGAGGGTCGAGTCCCAGCAGTTCGCAGGCCGCCAGCACCGCTTTGGCAACAGGGATTCTCTCCTCTTCTATCATCATGCCGGCCCCCGACTTTTCCGCGAAGTCGTTGAGCGTGGTGGCCAGCCCGCCCCGCGTGGGGTCGCGCATGCAGTGGATGTTTCTGGTTACCGCCAGCATGTCCGCCACCAGTCCGTTCAGCGGCGCGCAGTCGGATGGGACGGGAGTCTCGAACTTGAGTCCTTCCCTCCGGCTAAGTACCGCGATGCCGTGGTCGCCGATGGTGCCGTTCAAGATTATCTTATCGCCGGGCCTGGCATTGGCCGCTGATATATCCACTCCTTCCGGCACAGTGCCTACACCCGCCGTATTGATAAAGAGTTTGTCGGCCCCGCCTTTGTCCACTACCTTGGTATCGCCCGTGACAATTTTCACGCCCGACTCCCCGGCGGCTTTTTTGATGGAAGCGAGTATCTTCTTAAGGTCGGCCAGCGGCAGCCCTTCCTCTATAATAAAAGCCAGCGAAAGGTAAAGCGGCCTGGCCCCGCTCATGGCGAGGTCGTTGACCGTGCCGCAGACCGCCAGCCTGCCGATGTCCCCGCCCGGGAAAAATATCGGGTTGACCGTATAGCTGTCCGTGGTAAAGGCCA
>JAFGOC010000114.1 GCA_016926705.1 Dehalococcoidales bacterium
AAAAAATTCTGGCAAGGCGCCGTTCTCTCTTTTTGTTTGCTTAAGCTTCTTAATGGTATATACTTTGTATTAGAGGCTATTTCATGATAATCGTATATATAATTTTAGGAGGGGTATTTGGAGGAGGTCTGGGATGGCTTTTCGACCGGTCGACGAAGCGCGAACAGCCGGAACCGGCGGAGGATGATTGCCAGACCCGCACTTGAGGCCTGCGCAAAGCAGCCGGTCCCTGGTCAGGGACCCTTTACGGAATAGTCCTTGGGGCAATAGCGGCCGGGCTAATTGCTGCAGCGATATAAAATGACTCGATGGAAGAGCTACAAGACAGTTATAACTATCGTCCTGTTGCTGGGGGTGCTGCTAACGAGCGCCTGCAGCGATTCGACGGCGGAGACACCAACACCCGTACAAACTACCCCGACAACACCGCCCGCGACCTCGCCAACAGCTACGGAAATAGTCACAACACCACCGACAACCACAGAAGAACCGGTTGACGAATTTGCCCTGTGGTGGGAAGAATTCAAACAGCCATTTATGCTTGATACATCAGGTTATAACGCTTTTTACCGGGGGGCGTGGGGCGCCAGACTTGACGAGCTAAGGAGCTACCTCTTGAACGCCGCTAAACTGCGGGAGGGGGGAGTGGACACCATTGTGATGGAAGCGGAGATTGTCCTCGACCGCGATACCCGCGAACCTAAATCGATCGGCGAGGATGTCTTTATCTTCTACCTGCAGGCACTGAAACGGGAAGGTTTCAGGATTATTCTTGTACCCAATCCTATGCACCCTAACCTCGGCCAGGGGCTGGAGTACGACTGGGAAAACAGCGGCGACCCCGACAAAGACTACTACCCCAGCTACGAACTCATCAAGCGGTTCGACGGGGAGGTGGTAAAGTGGGCGGCAATCGCCGAGGAATACGGCGTCGAAGCCTTCATGCCGACAATAGAACCGTATAAACTCGCCGGGGACTACCAGGTAGCATCTCGGTGGCTGCAGGAAATCCTCCCCCAGATACGGGAGGTTTACCACGGACAGGTGTGGGCCACCGACATCATGCACGATATCGGGCAGGGACTAAGCATCCCCCGTCCTTTCGATTACACCGGCTACGACTTCCTGGTAAGCGGGCCGCCCGCCGGCTGGAAAGAAGTCAATTACTGGGAAGATATGATTGAGGTATTCATCCAGAAAGGCCTGGAATATACAGATAATTATAGTCTTCAGGGCTTCGGACTTTACGAGTACGGGGGGTACACGGGGGGCATCTGGTACGAGGACCCACAGATGGGACCTTTAGGGCAAATTTTAACCCAGGAACAGGCGGCCGACATCGCCAGGGCGCTGGTCAGGCAGGCAAGCGGCAAAATCAGAGCAAGTTTCCCAAGAATCTCGCTGGGCTGGGTGGACTTCGATACACGGTCGTATGAAATAATCACCGACTGGTATAAGAGCATGGGGAATAATATCTTGCCTTTTGAGGGCGGGGATTGGACATACGAGCAGCTTATCGAGATTGAAGAGAAGCTTGGCGGTGACGAATACGAAATTATCTTCGACCTGAATTCACCACATTAGCACCGCAAATTGTATCCACCAAAGCAACGGGTTATACTGTTTTTTAGTAACATTTCCATATCACAGCGGAAAAGAGGCGGAGATTAGAACTTCTGTGCTATAATATTGCCATGCCAGACTTTAAAATAGTTACCGATTTCAAAATGACCGGCGACCAGCCGCAGGCGGTGGACAAGCTGGCGGAGGGGCTAGAGAAGGGCTACAAGCACCAGACCCTGCTTGGCGTGACCGGCAGCGGCAAGACCTTCACCATGGCGAACGTCGTCGAGAAGGTGCAGCGGCCAACGCTGGTCATCTGCCATAACAAGACGCTGGCGGCGCAGCTTGCCAGTGAGTTCAAGGAGTTCTTCCCGGATAACGCGGTGGAGTACTTCGTGAGTTATTATGATTATTATCAGCCGGAGGCGTATATCCCGCACAAAGACCTGTACATCGAGAAGGACGCGGACATTAACGAGGAAATCGATAAGCTACGCCACGCCGCTACCCACGCCCTGCTCTCGCGGCGGGACGTGCTCATCGTGGCGTCGGTCTCATGTATCTACGGGCTTGGCGAGCCGGGGGAATACCAGGGGTTCGTGGCCACGCTGAAGAAAGGCCAGCATCACGGTCGGCAGCAGCTCTTAAGGCAGCTCGTGGACATGCAGTACGGCCGCAATGAGCTAGACCTCTCGCGGGGGAAGTTCCGCATAAGGGGGGACACCCTTGAGATACAGCCAGCCTACGAAGAAATTGCCTTGAGGATTGAGTTCTTCGGGGACGATATCGAGAAAATAATGTCGCTGGACCCGCTGACAGGTGAAATCCTGAAAGAGCTTGATGAGGTACACATTTTCCCGGCCAAGCACTTCGTCACCTCACGGGAGATGATGGTCAGGGCGATGGAGGGGATACGGGTGGAGCTGGCGGAGCGACTGAAAGAGTTAAACGCGCAGGGCAAGGTGGTGGAGGCGGCCAGGCTTCAAGCCCGCACCGAGTACGACCTGGAGATGATGCTGGAGGCGGGCTACTGCTCCGGCATCGAGAATTATTCAAGGCACCTGGCGGGCCGGCTGGCAGGAAGCTCTCCTTCCACTTTGCTCGACTATTTCCCCAAAGATTTCATCATGTTTATCGACGAGTCGCACATGACGCTGCCGCAAATAAGGGGCATGTACCGCGGCGACCGGTCGCGGAAAGAGACGCTCGTGGAATACGGCTTCAGGCTGCCCTCGGCGCTGGACAACCGGCCGCTTAACTTCGAGGAGTTTCAGCAGTGCATCAACCAGGTAATATACACCTCGGCGACGCCGGCGGAGTATGAGTACAAGCACAGCTCACAGGTTGCGGAGCAGCTGGTAAGACCGACGGGTCTGCTGGAACCGACCGTCGAGATTAAGCCGACCAGGGGGCAAATCGACGACCTCATGGAGCAGATAAAAACGCGGGTTGACAACGGCAGTCGCTGCCTGGTTACCACGCTGACGAAACGCATGGCGGAGGAACTGGCCGACTACCTCCTCGAAATGGGCATCAAGACACACTATCTGCACTCGGAGGTGGACACGCTGGAGAGGGTGGAAATCCTGCGCGACCTGCGCCTCGGTGTATATGACGTGGTCGTCGGCATCAACCTGTTGAGGGAGGGGCTCGACCTGCCGGAGGTAAGCCTGGTGGCCATCCTCGACGCGGACAAGGAGGGCTACTTGAGGAGCAAGGTGTCGCTCATCCAGACGATGGGGCGGGCGGCGCGGCATGTGGACGGGCACGTGATAATGTATGCGGACACGGTCACCAAGAGCATGCGGGAAGCCATCGACGAGACAATGCGGCGCCGCAAGGTACAGGAGGACTTTAACCGGGAGCACAGCATCACGCCGCAGGGCATACGGAAGGCGGTGCGGGACATCACGGAGCGGGTAAAGGCGGCGGCAGTGGCGGAAAAGAAGGGCGAGTACATCGTGGGCGGGCCGGCATCCCGCGAGGACATCGCCAGGCTGGTAAGAGACCTGGAGACGCAGATGAAACAGGCCGCCAGGGCGCTGGAGTTCGAGAAAGCAGCTTTGATAAGGGACAGGATTATAGAACTACGCAAGGAAATAGTGATAGAAGACGGGCAGCAGTTCGCTAAAGTGAAAGGAAGCAGTAAATGACACCGAAAAGCAGAGAAGAAGCGGCAAAGCAGGCACATAAAAAGGGATACGAATACGAGCTGAAGTACCACGGCTGAAGCCAGTGCATCATTCTTGCGTTGCAGGAAGTGTTCGGCATGAAAAACGATGATATTTTCAGAGCCGCCAGCGGCTTCGGGGGCGGGGTGGGAATGATGGCAGACACCTGCGGGGCGCTGATAGGCGCCAGCATGATATTAGGTCTAAAGCACGGGCGCAAACGGGACGAACTGGAAAACATTGAAGCATTGGATAAATCGGGGGTGCCGGTAGCCAGGCTGTATAAGTGGTTCCAGTCAGAATTCGGTTCGGTAAAATGCCGCGATATCCGCACTAAATTCGGGGGCGGGACGTTTCATGATTTCACCGTCCCAGGTCAGTTTGAATTAGCGGAGAAAGCCGGGATTTTCAAGAAGTGCTCCGAACTGGTCGGCAAGGCGGCCGCCAAGACAGCGGAAATGCTGTGGGACGCTATCGAGGGAGAAAAGAGGGTGAATAAAAAATGATGCCGAAAAGCAAAGAAGAAGCCATAAAGACGGTAAGGGAAAAAGCACGTGAAAACATGCTGAAATTCGGCAGTTGAGCCTACAGCACGGTTCTTGCGTTGCAAGACACTTTCGACCTGAAAGACGACGCTTTGCTGAAGGCTTCCGGCGCGCTAACGGGGGGTATAGGGGGGCTGGCCGACACCTGCGGCTCGATGATAGGCGCGGCGATGGTGCTGGGGTCGGTGTACGGGCGGGGGCATGAAGATGAAGGAGGGCAGGGGATGAGGAAGCTGGGGGAATCCATCCGGCAGGCGGCGGACTTTTATATATGGTTTAAGGGGAAAAGGGGCACGGTAAACTGCCGCGACATCATAACGAAGTACGGCAACGGCAAATTTTATAATTTCGGCATACCGGAGGAGGCGCAGGCAGCGAGAGAGGCCGGAGTATCCGATAAGTGCGCGGAGCTGGTCCAGGACAACGCCGCCGAAGCGGCGGACATACTTTGGGACGAACTGCACAAGGAGAAGTGACGTAAGGCATGGCTGACGAATTAGAAGAAGAAAAAATCCAGCAGGCCGCGCGGGAGGAGAAGCTGCGCAAGAAAAAGGCCAAGATAAAGCAGCACGGCAAGGCCCTGGGTAAGATTTACAGGGATGCGGTGGAGAAGAGGGGGGAGTAAAATTTTATTAAAATATTTTCTAAAAACTATATGCAAAAGAATATATTTTTAGTAAACTATACTAAACGGAATTAGGCTTACCTTATGTTAGAAATCGATAAAATTTTAAAAGGCGACTGCTTAACCTCTCTTAAGACATTACCTGATTCATGTATAAATCTAATTTTTACATCACCGCCATATGCCGATAACCGAAGAAAGACTTACAAAGGGATTTCCACTAAAGAGTATGTAAACTGGTTTTTACCCATTTCAGCAGAATTACACCGAGTATTAAAAAATGACGGGACTTTTATATTAAACATTAAAGAAAGAGCAGAAAACGGCGAGCGTCAAACCTATGTGATCGAACTGATTCTTGAAATGAAAAACCAAGGTTGGCTCTGGACGGAAGAATATATCTGGCACAAAAAAAATTGCTATCCCGGTAAGTGGCCGAATCGCTTTAGAGACGCGTGGGAACGTTGTGTGCAATTCAATAAACAAAAACATTTTAAAATGTACCAAGAATCAGTTATGGTGCCCATAGGCAACTGGAGTAAAAAAAGATTGGTAAAACTTAGCGAAACAGACCGCAAGAGAGATGTATCTAAAGTAGGTAGTGGATTCGGGAAAAATGTCTCAAATTGGCTTGGAAAAGAGTATGTTTACCCTACTAATGTTTTATATCTTTCCACAGAATGTTCTAATCGGGGTCACAGCGCGTCATTTCCTGTATTATTACCAACATGGTTTATAAAATTATTCACCCTAGAAAATGATGTAGTACTTGACCCGTTTATAGGCTCAGGGACAACTGCTGTAGCCTGTATAAATTTAAACAGGCATTACATTGGTATTGAAGCTATGGAGCATTACCATCAATTAGCCATGGATAACATTGGAAAACGCAACGGTAAGAACAAAACAGAACCTGAAAAGGCAAATTTATGGTCGCTATTAAAGTAGAAGAAGTTGACGATTACGTAAGAAAAAACATCGGTGATTTTCATATAGGAAGGCTAGAGAGTCTTCAAGGTCTAAAATTAACCAGCGTTTTAAAAAGGAAAAATCCTTACCTTTTCAAAGCGAAAAACATAGTTATTGCCCATGATTTGGTTAAAATTCTCTTAGACGCTTATCTATCTTCCCAAGAGGAAACTATATTTGGAAATTTTCTTGAAGGTTTAGCAATCTTCATTAATAAAAAAATATATAAAGGCTGGAAATCATCTACACAAGGGATAGATTTAGAGTTCAATAAAGAAAATACTCGGTATATCGTAGCTATAAAATCTGGCCCTAATTGGGGCAACAGCAGACAAATCGGGAAAATGCGAGATGATTTCTTGAAGGCTAAAAAGACACTACGTACGAGTAATTCCAAACTTAATATCGTTGCCATAAATGGATGTTGTTATGGCAGGGACAATAAACCGGATAAAGGTGATTATTTTAAATACTGCGGTCAAAAATTTTGGGAGTTTATCTCCGGAAACAGAGATTTATATTTGAAGTTGATAAAACCTCTAGGATATTCTGCTAAAGAGAAGAATGCTGAATTTAGTAAAGAGTATGCAAAAAAGGTTAATAAATTTACAGTCGAATTTAGTAATAAATTTACCAATAATGGCGAAATAGAATGGGATACTTTAGTTAAATTCAATTCTTCAGAAACTAAATAAATTAGCGGGTGAGGCTGATTTTAGAATGGGTAGGCTTAGCCCCCCCTTCATTTTTTTATCCTCTTAACATTTTCTTTTTAAGAACTCCAGCTGGTTTTAATATTGCCAAATTTTCCCCCCACGTGCCCTTTCATTTAGGCATTTGTGTCAACCGCGAAAAATTTCTAAACGTCAAAAGTCCAAAATTTATGTAATCTTAATAAACGATATATACATTCTTTATGTTTTTTATATCGGTCTTTATAAGCCAATAGTACACTTAATAGTGACTATTGACACGATTTTCCGGGGAACGACCAAAACGAAAAAGGGCAGACATTATGATTGAGCAGAAACCAGCACAAAAAATGACCACGCTCTACATAATGGTAGATAACGAGCTATATATTAACCTCTGTATAGCCGTATTTAAATTAAAAGCGCCAATAGAAATACTGGGGGCTTTAAGCGGTCGTGACGTTGGTATTCTCAAGCAGGCGGTATCGCGTCTTCATCCTGATGTGGTTTTATTAAGTGTAAGAGACCTTAAGAAAGTAACTATCGAAGAAATAGAACAAATACGCGAGGAATATCCTAATTTAGGATTGGTCCTACTGATAGAGGTCTGCAATTCTCAAGATAACGAGCAGTTGCGCAGACTTGCCATGACTAAAAGCAAAGGGGGCACAGCATTTTTTCTAAAGCGACGGTTAGTTAAAATAGAGCGGCTGTGCACAATTGTATCAGCCGTCAGTCAAGGTCAGCTAATTATTGATACATCACTGGCCCCATATCTATTCGCTGGAAAGCCAGGCTATAGTTTTCTAAAAAAATTTTCTCTTATGGAACTAGAACTTATCAGCTTACTGGCCAACGGTTACACAAATGCAGCTATAGCGGCAACCCTTTGCATTGATGTTAACGTGGTAGAACAACAGCTAAATAATATATACAGCAAGCTCAATCTAGATAATGAAACTGCTGACGAGTATTCAAGGGTCAACGTGGCGAAACTTTACCTTGAAGCTACAGGCAATTTACATAGAAAAGTAGAGATGAGCTTTCATAATCCGGTCAACTACATATAAAGCACCGAGGTAAAAGTTACCAGATTCTGATTGGTCCTTAATCATCCACTAATTAGTTCCCCATTCCTATTATTTTCCCGTGATATACGTGGTTAAAATTCTCGACAATAGTCAACAGAATTGACAAAAACATCGCTAAATAATATCATTAGCACAATTCAGTTTAAGGCGGAGGGGCTAATGAAAGAACGCATTCACGAGCAAATCACTTATGAACTCAAGCAGGCGGTGCGTATGGACACGATTACCGTCATCATCGGTTTGACGGTTACTCTAATACTGTTCGCCGCCGCGGCTATATTCGCCGCCCAGACTACGGGGTCGATTGTAGGAGGTCTGACTGGTTTCAAGGCCACCAGCGTTAACGCGGCCAACACGGTCATCATGTGGGTAATCATAGTAGCGATAGTGGCGATCAACTGGTACGCCGTGCGCACGCTCCTGAACAACAGGAAACAAAGGAGCCAGCTCAACGAGGGGCTGATGAAACTCTACAAAGACGAAGCCATGGACCAGTACTACGACGGGTCGATTTTCAAGGGCTATGAAACGAGGTACAACCTCTTCGCGGTGATGCTGGCGGCGGTGGGGGCGGTAAGCGTGATTACGCCGCTGGTGATTTTCATAGACAAGATGGTGGCACTTTAGTCGGACAAAACCGGGGGTAAAGGCGGGGAGGCTTAACCTTCTTCCTGCTGCTTTTTACGCTCGTCTTCTTGGCGTCGCTTTTTCTCCAGCTTCTCGAGATCCTTCTTTACCTTGTCTTCACCGACGGGGCGGAACTTGCGCGTAACCCAGCTGCCGAAAAAGAAATTCATGCGGTAGTTCTTCAGTTCCTCCCAGGCGTCATAGTTATCGCCAAGTCGCTCCGCCTCGGTGGTGGTCATGTCCATTTCTTTTTTAGCTTTTTCATCGATATGAACGCCGTGGCGGGCGCGGGCGGCGTTTAAAGCTTCATCGTCAGCGCTTTCACCGGCAAATATACTCTTGATAAAAGAGAAAAAACCCATGATAACCTCTTTCCTTTTAAGGCTTATGTCCTTATGGTATACATGATGGGGGTGGTAGTGTCAAGGGGGAAACGCGACTTATAGGCTGGGGCAAAGGGGCGAAAATAAAATGCCAAAAGTAGCAAATAATGACTGCAATGCAGTCCAGAACACATAAAAGCCCGATAATCATCCATAATGCCATTGACAGACATAACTTGATAGTGCATAATAGCTACGTAAAAGTTTTAACACTAGAAAGTCAAGGAGCACATGTTAAAAATCAGACTAAGGCGCATGGGCGCCAGGGGACAGCCTACCTACCGGATGGTCATCGTAGACAGTCGGGCGCCCCGCGACGGGGCATCCGTTGAGATTATCGGGCATTATAACCCGAGAACCGAGCCGCCGACGATATCGATTAAAGAGGAGAGGGCCCTGTACTGGCTCAAGCAGGGAGCCCAGCCGACAGACACCACTGCCAGACTACTAGGTAAGGCAGGTATCATGGAAAAGTTCAAACCAGTCAAGGAGAAATCATGAAAGACCTAGTTGTGTACATCGCCAAGAGCATCGTCAACGACCCGGATGCAGTGAATGTCGACGAGGAAACCAATGAGGAAGGCATTACGCTAAAGCTGCGCGTAGCCGATGATGACAAGGGAAGAATAATCGGCAAGCAGGGGCAGATAGCGCAGGCAATGCGCACTCTCTTGAGAGTGAAAGCCGCCAAAGCCCAGACCAGAGTAAGACTAGAA
>JAFGOC010000115.1 GCA_016926705.1 Dehalococcoidales bacterium
GCCTTCGAGGTAGCGCTTGAGGTTATCGCAGAACAGCTCGGTGGCGTGCAGCATGTAGTCTTCCATGCCCCCGGAGACGTGGGGACTCAAGATAACATTTTCGAAGTCCCAGAGTCGGCTCTCCCCGGGCAGCGGTTCGGGGGTGACCACATCAAGTCCCGCGCCGGCAATCTGTTTGGCGTCGAGGGCTTTTATCAGGGCCTCCTGGTCGATAAGACCGCCCCGTCCTATATTAATAATGTAAGCAGACGGCTTCATGGCTTTGAGCTCCGCCTCCCCGATTATATGCCGCGTTTCCGGTGTCAGCGGCAGTGTCAGCGCCACGTAGTCGCTTGCCTTGAGCAGTTCCTTCAGCCGGTCTCTTGGTAGAAGCAGGTCGACGTATCTCGCTCTGCCTGCCTTCTTAACCGAGCGCCGGGTGGCGATTACCCTCATGCCGAACGCTTTGGCCAGCCGCGCCACCTCCCTGCCGATATGCCCCAGCCCGATAATGCCCGCCGTCTTGCCGCGCAGGGTGCGCACCATGTAGCGCTGCCAGCTGCGTGTCTGCTTCATTTTAAAGCCGAGCGGCGTATTTTTTACGAGCATCAGCATGAACCCCAGCACATATTCGCCGATAGGGGTGGCGTGGATGCCGCTGACGCCCGTCATGATGACATCGCTCCGCCATATTTCGGTGCCCTGGTGGCGGTCCACCCCGGCGGAAACAGCCTGCATCCATTTCAGCTTCGGGGCGCGGGTGGTGATGTTCTTGGGCGGGATAAACCCGAAAATCACCTCGGTCACGGCCAGCAGGGCATCCAGTTGTGCTTTCCCTGATTCGTCCCCCTGGAACTCGGCGAAGACCAGCGTGGAGGCGTCTTTTACACTTATTCTGGGGCTGACCGACCTGATGCGGCGCAGGATTTCAGCTTCCGCGTGCGGCAGCTGCTTATCGAAAGAGGGCGTTATTACCAGTATATTCAGAGAGTCCACGGGTTCTGTCTCCGTTAATCCGTTTCTTTTTAACGTTACCAGAAGTTGTGTTACGGCGTCAAAATGGGATGTTGCCAGCGTTATGAAATAAGGGGTAAAATCAGACCGTGAAAGCGGAAATCATCGCCACCGGCACGGAACTCCTCCTCGGCGAGGTGACGGATGCCAACACCTCATTTTTAGCGCAGCAGCTGGCGGCGCTGGGCATCGACCTCTTTTTTACGTCGTCGGTCGGGGATAACTACGAAAGGCTGCTTGGGGCTTTACAATGCGCCTGGGAGCGCTCCGACGTCATTCTTACGACGGGCGGGCTCGGCCCAACGCAGGGCGATATTACCCGCGAGGCCATTGCCGGCCTTTTCGGCGAAAAAATGGAGATCGACCCCACTCTTAAGGCTTCCATGCAGAAGTTCTTCTCCGAGCGCGGTATCGAGATGACGGCCAATAACCTCAAGCAGGCTGCGGTTATCCCCTCCGCGCAGGTCATTCCCAATCCACGCGGCACCGCTCCCGGCTGGTGGGCGGAAAAGGAAGGCCGCATCATCGTCGCCATGCCCGGCCCTCCCGGCGAGATGCAGCCCATGTGGCAGACCCACGTTGCCCCCGCCCTGCAAAAGCGTGCCGGCGCTATCATCCTCTCCCGCACGCTTAAGACCTTCGGACTGCCGGAATCAACTGTCGACGAGCAACTGGCCTCCCTGCTTAAATCCCCCAACCCCACCCTGGCCTCTTACGCTAAACAAGACGGTATTCACCTGCGTATTACCGCCAAGGCTGATACATTTGAGGCCGCACGGACTTTAATTGCCGCCCATGAGCAGTCCGTCAGGAACATCGTCGGCGACTATATCTGGGGGGCGGACGATGATACTTTAGAGACCACCATCGGTGATGTGCTCCTCTCTAAAAAGCTGTCCCTGGCCGTGGCCGAGTCTTTCACCGGAGGCGCGCTGATTCAATTGCTCTCCCACGCCCCGGAAAGCGGCCGTTTCTTCAAAGGCGGATTTTTTACCGCCTCCGATGAAGCTAAAATTTCCCTCGGGCTTGTTTGGGGCTCCGGCGGTACCGGAAGTATCGCCAGGGCGATGGCGTCGCTGGCACGCGAGAAGTTTCAGGCCGATATCGGCATCGGCATCGAGGGGCGCTCCGAAACGGTGGACAACGTTAAAACAGCCAAAGTATATATTGGCATCGTCGGACCCAGGCCGATGCAACCGGTGACGAGAGAATACTCCGGGCCGTTCGCGCGGGTGGCGGGACGGATTGCCTGCCAGGCCCTCTTCGAATTGAGAAAATACCTGGAATAAACGCCTTACAGCCACTCGCAGTCGTATCTGGCGCTTAGACCTATTTGCATCACGCTGTAAGGTTTTTCCAGCTTGCGGCAGGTTATTGAGCCGTAGGGCGTTCCCCTGGGCAGCACTACCACGGTAGGAACATCGAAGGTGTACTTTTCACCTTCGATGCCTATCTCAATGCTTATCTCCGCCCCGAGGTAGCTTAAGTTGTCCGTTTTATGCCCGAAGAACACCAGGCACGAGTCATAAGAATGGCGGCAGGAGCCTTTGCCGGGATGCCATGCCCCGGTCTGTTTATAACGGCCCAGATTGAAATTAAGCGGCAATCCGGCCAGGTCTTTGCCATCGGCAGACAACAGCTGGGCCGCATCGGCCCCGCCCGTCGCCTTTTTCACCTTTAATGTATTAAAGAGGTAAGCGTATTTTTTACCGTCGGTCGTGCCCTCCTGCTCGATTTTTTCCGCGGCGTATCTGCCGCTCAAAGCCAGGTGAAAATGCCCGAAGGGTTTATAAACTTTCCTGGTAATCAGCGGGCAGTGCGGCAGGTTAGCCGGCGCGGCTACTACGGTAGGTACGTTGAACCGGTGTGCTTCGTATTCCTTGCCCATGGCCAGCTCCATTTCCGCGCCCAGGTAGCTTAGGTCGTTATCGTCATACCCGAAAAAGAGCAGGGCCTCATCGAAAGGGTGCGTGTGCGCGCCCATGCCCGGCGCCCAGTCGCCCGGCTCATCGTAGACACCGACGACGAAATTCAGGTTGAACCCCTGGAGCTGGTCTCCTGCCATAAAGGTCATTTGCCTGGCGTTGGCGCCGCCCATGCCCTTGATATAGTTCAGTGTCCTTACTAAATCTCCGTACTTAGTTGCGGCCACGGGAAAGTCCTCCTCGCTGCTGGTTCAGGCAAATTCTAAGTTATTCGTGAATATAATGCAAACTAAAGTTAATGGGCGGAGGTTTTTAAAAGATAAAACTTAGCGGTGGGGGACACATAAAAAATGCCCCCAATGGAATTCGAATCCATGTTTACGGCTTGAAAGGCCGCCGTCCTAGGCCTCTAGACGATGGGGGCGTACCTGTCTA
>JAFGOC010000116.1 GCA_016926705.1 Dehalococcoidales bacterium
GCGTGGGGTTCGGGATATCCAAAGTGGAACACGCCAGGCAGGCGGCAAATTTAGCGGACGGGGTTATCATCGGCAGCAGGCTGATTGATTTGATAGATGAAGACAGCACGCTTGCTTCGCTAAAGACTTTTATCACCAGCGTGCGTGAGGCCCTGGACCAATAGAAAAACACCGGGAGGTATAAATTATGTAGCGACCTACCGTTTAGTATATAATAAATAAAGTCTTGTAAGGAGGAGAAATGGCAAGAAACAAATTTTTATTAGAAGAAAAGAATATGCCCACCCGCTGGTATAACATCCAAGCGGACCTGCCGGTACCACTGCCTCCCTATCTTCATCCGGGAACAAAACAACCGCTTGGTCCGGCTGACCTGGCGCCGCTATTCGCTATGGAGCTGATTAAGCAGGAAGTCAGCCAGGAAAGGTACATCGATATACCGGAAGAGGTACTGGAGGTCTATAAGCTGTGGCGGCCAACGATACTGCACCGGGCGTATCGGCTGGAAAAAGCACTGGACACGCCGGCCAAGATTTACTACAAGTACGAGGGTACCAGCCCGCCCGGCAGCCACAAGCCGAACACCGCTGTTGCCCAGGCATACTATAACAAAAAGGAAGGCATCAAGCGCATCTCGACCGAGACCGGGGCGGGGCAGTGGGGAAGCTCGCTGGCATTTGCCTGCAACCTTTTCGGGCTGGAATGCAAGGTCTATATGGTGAAGATAAGTTATAACCAGAAGCCCTACCGGCGCATCATGATGGAGACATGGGGAGCCACGTGCGTACCAAGTCCGAGTCCGGACACCAAAGCCGGACGCGACATGCTGGCCAAAGACCCGGAATGCCCGGGGAGCCTGGGGCTGGCCACCAGCGAAGCCGTCGAAGATGCGGTGACCCGTGAGGACACGCATTACTCACTGGGGAGCGTTCTTAACCACGTGCTGATGCACCAGACAATTATAGGGCAGGAAGCCATGAAGCAGATGGAAATGGCAGGAGATTACCCCGATATCATCGTCGGCTGTATTGGCGGAGGCTCTAACTTCGCCGGCATGTACCTGCCGTTCGTCAGGGACAAAATCCTCGGCAAGAAGAAAGACCTGCGCATCATCAACGTGGAGCCGGAAAGCTGCCCGACGGTGACCAAAGGGCTGTACGCTTACGACTACGGCGACGTGGCCGGCATGGCGCCCATCGCCAAGATGTTCACGCTGGGTCATGGCTTTATTCCGCCACCCGTCCACGCCGGCGGTCTGCGCTACCACGGCATGGCGCCGATTATCTGCCACCTGCATAAGCTCGGTTTCGTCGAAGCTCAAGCCGTGCCGCAAATGGCAACCTTCGAGGCAGGGATTACCTTCGCACGCGCCGAGGGCATTATCAGCGCGCCGGAGACCAACCACGCCATCAGGGTCACCATCGACGAAGCCTTAAAGTGCAAAGAAGAAGGCAAGTCTAAAGTAATCCTGCTGGCGCATAGCGGCCACGGCCACTTCGACATGGCGGCCTACGAGGCATACTTAAGCGGCAAGCTGCAGGACTACGCTTACCCCGAAGATATGGTGAAGGCAGCGCTAAAAGAACTACCTGAAGTACCGGCAGAATTCAAATAACAGTCGTTAGTCCTATACTTTTTAAGCCCCCTCTCCTATGGTGGGGAGGGGGCTCCTTTTTTTCTCGGGTTATTTTACGTTGAGCTGGCGGACAGGGCGGGCTTCGATATAACCGCGATAGCCTTGCGGTTCGAGCTGAAAGCGAGGTCCATCCTCATCCGCCCAAGCGAAGCCGTAAATTTCCGGATTGTAGGACTTCATGATTTCCCAGAGGTCACTAATCGCCTCCATGAAGTTGCTGTCTTCATAAGGCTGGCCCTGAAAGACCATCATCTTGCAGGAAGGGAGGTCGATGACCTCCAGTCCTTCCGGCACATTACTAGAATAATCAGCAGGCATTTCTACTCCCTGGGCGTAAATCGAGGTACCGGGCTTGCGCAGGTTTTGTGGCAGCCACATACCAATGGGCTCGTAAAGCGCGTCCTTAATCCCGGTCAGCACATCCCAGATTTCACAGCCCACTTCCTCGCAGTATGCGAAATAATTATCCGCTTTGACACCACGTTTAAGGATAAGCTTACGTGCAGGACGGTCAACAACCTGAACGAAAACAGTATTAACATTTGATTTTTCAGACATATTACCTTCTCCTATATATATTTTGTGGTAAGAATCACGGATATGGGCAGGCATGAAAAGCCTCACGTGAGGCGCGTCGCGACGATAATGCCGCGGGCTCATGCCGAACTGCCGCGAGAACGCCCGGGTAAAGCCTTCATGCGACTCAAAAACGAAGTCGAAGGCAACATCGACAATCCTGCTATTACCGTTTTGCAGCTTGACGGCCGCGCGCGACAGCCGAAGCGCCCGGATATAATCGAACAGGGTCTTACCGGTCAACTCTTTGAAAATCCTGGCGGAGTGCCACGGAGAATACCCGGCAGCCCGGGCAATCATACGCAGGGTAATAGGCTCCGCGATGTGCTTTTCAATACACTCCTGCATACGCTTAACGGCATTGATTTTCTCCCAGTTTCCCGTATTCTTACCCATCGAATCAAGTATAACACTACGAAAAGGGGCACATCTTGACCGACATTGCTGAAAAGGGTATGTAAAAAGATAATATTCATAAAGCTTTAATAATTTCTTAGTATGCTATAATTAAAAGTGTGAGTATTTAGATATGAAAACATTGAATTTTAAAGCATTTTTAGCCGTATTTTTAACCATTTTCATGCTGGGAACGACATTCCTGGCCGGCTGTATTACCTTTACGCAGAGTCCGGAAGCCACCGATACCCCTACGGCGACAACACCGATTAACACAGACTGGACGCCGCCGATAAATATCGGGACGGCGACACAGCTACCCAGCATAGCAGACGTTGTGGCGCTGGTGAAACCATCGGTAGTGGCGATAAGCACCGAGGTCACTACCTACGACTTTTTTAACCGCCCTTTCACCCAAGAGGGGGCGGGCTCCGGCTGGGTAATCGACCCGGACGGGATTATCGTAACGAACAACCATGTGGTCGAAGGGGCGAACACAATTACCGTGACCACCGATAACGGCGATATTTATAATGCGGATATCAATTCCATTTTCACCGACCCGCTTAACGACCTGGCTATAATCAAGATAGACGCCACCGGCCTGCCAGCCTTGAGGAGAGGCACCGCCAGCGATCTTCGCGTGGGCGACTGGGTAATCGCAATAGGCAACGCGCTGGGACAGGGAATCAGGGCCACCGAAGGCATCGTGAGTCGGCAAGGGGTATCGCTGCAGGTAGATTATAACCAGACTCTCTACGACCTCATCGAGACAAGCGCCGCCATCAACCCGGGCAACAGCGGCGGTCCGCTGGTCAACCTGGCCGGAGAGGTAATCGGCATCACCAGCGCGAAAATTGCCAGCGTGGGCGTGGAGGGAATGGGCTACGCCATCAGCATCGACACGGCCACGCCGATAATCGAGGAACTGGTGACCAAGGGATACGTGACCCGGCCGTGGCTGGGGGTGTTGCTTTATCCCGTCGACCAGATAGCCATCGTCCAATTTGACCTTAAAGTGGACCATGGCGTGCTGATAACACAGGTAGTGGCCGACAGCCCGGCTTACGCGGCAGGACTGCAGAGAGGCGACGTTATCGTAAAAATCGGCGGCGAAAACGTTACCAGCATCGAAGAGCTGACACAGGTACTGCACGCGGCGCCAATCGGCGAACCGCTGGAAATAAGGTACTACCGCGGGGACACGGAATATATCACCACCGCAATCCCCATCGAGAGCCCGAGACCGCAGCAGGGTTAAGCGTAACCCAAACCGCGCTTTTTTATGCCGCTTTTTTAATACCCAGCAGCAGGTGGTAGCCGCTTATCTTGTGTTCTTCTTTTAAATCGACGTCATCAGGAACGCCTTCCTCAATGACATCAGAAAGAGTCTCCTGCCGGATGTAGTCGGCAAAAGCGGACAGAGCCTGGACGAAGTAGGCATCACCCTCATAATACACCCGTATGCGGTCGGCGATTTCGTAGTTGGCGGAGCGGCGCATCGTCTGGAGACGGTGCACGACTTCACGGGCGATACCCTCCGCCTGCAGCTCGACCGTGATATAGGTCGATACAGCTACGCAGCTATTGCCTTCGCTGACAACCGAGAAGTTGGCTACTTCCATGCCGGACACTTTCTCAACGGTATCGGTCTTCAGCTCCTTGACATTCAGCTCTTCCAGGACGAGAGGCGCAACTCTCTCCAGAGCACGTGTCTCATGATCTGAAGCCACACCGACGTAAACTGTCTCCAGGGGCTGGCGGACTTTAACGCCGGCCTTGCTGCGAGCCGCCCGTCCCATACTGCAGACCTTCATGGCAAGTCGGTTATCGTCAGTTAATTGCTTATCTATCTTCGACTCTTCCGCGGTGGGGAAACCGGAGAGATGAACGCTTTCCGGCGAATCGGGGAAGACCGAAAGCACCAGGTTCCGATAAAGCTCCTCGGCGATGAAGGGGGTAAATGGCGCCAGTAGCCTGGATAAAGTCTCCAAGCAGTAATATAGGGTATTATAAGCCGATAGCTTATCATCGTCATTTTCACTCTTCCAGAAACGACGCCGACTGCGCCGGACGTACCAGTTAGACAGTCCATCGACAAAGTTTTCTATTTTACGCCCTGCTTCCGTAGGGCTGTAATCTGCCAGGGCGTCATCAACATCTATAATGAGCTGGTTAAGCTCGGAGAGAACCCATTTATCCAGCTCGGCGCGGGGCGGGGGAAAGGGGCCGGCAGCCGGCTTGTATTTATCGATATTGGCATACATTATGAAAAAGGAATAGACATTCCAGAGCGTAGATAGAAAGCGCCGCGAGACCTCGTCCACCTGTTTGGTATCGAACTGGCGGGGAACACCGGGGGCCGAGGCGGTATATAAATACCAGCGGACGGCGTCGGCGCCGTATTTTTTTATCACTTCATCAGGCCAGATGACATTATTCCTGCTCTTGGACATTTTCTCGCCCTTAGCATCCAGAACAAGTTCAAGACAGATACAATTCTTAAAGGTGATACGGTCAAAGAGAAGTGTAGAGATAGCATGGAGACTATAAAACCAACCACGGGTCTGGTCGATGGCCTCCGATATAAAGTCGGCCTGCCCTGTTTCACTATCGAAAAGTGTTTTATTCTCAAAAGGATAATGCAACTGGGCAAAAGGCATAGAGCCGGAATCAAACCAGCAGTCCATGATCTCCGGAGTACGTTCCATAGCACCGCCGCATTTGCCGCAAGAGAAGGTAACCTGGTCCATATAGGGACGGTGTAAATCCAGAGGCTCTCTCAAGCCTTTAAAACCCGGTTTCTTCTTCAGTTCTTCCACACTTCCGACGCATTCGGAGGCGCCGCATTTTACACAACGCCAGATAGGCAACGGCGAACCCCAATACCTTTCACGAGCAAATGCCCAATCCAC
Organism: Dehalococcoidales bacterium; assembly: GCA_016926705.1. Taxonomy (GTDB): domain Bacteria; phylum Chloroflexota; class Dehalococcoidia; order Dehalococcoidales; family RBG-16-60-22; genus RBG-13-51-18. The sequence continues at coordinate 5,524 of JAFGOC010000116.1, forward strand.
ATTATTTTCCAGCCAGTTGCCGAAGCGACCCTTCTTGATATGCCCGGGATACCAGTTAATCTCCTGATTGCCGGCGATGAGCTTATCTTTTATAGCCGTGGTCTTGATATACCAGGTAGTCTTGGCATAATAAAGCAGCGGGGCATCACAGCGCCAGCAGAAAGGATAAGTGTGGGTGACAGTGCCGCTCTGCAAGAGCAAGCCGCGTTCTTTAAGGTCTTCCATAATGAGGGGGTCGGCGTCTTTGACGAACTTGCCGGAAAAAGGATAGCTGCCGGTGATTTTCCCTTGCAAATCAACCTGCTGAACGAAGTCCAAGCCCCACTCTTTACCGGCATCAAAGTCCACTTCACCGAAAGCGGGGGCGATATGGACTATGCCGGTGCCCTCATCCATGGTGACAAAATCGCCGCTGATGATGGGATAGGCAAGATTTTTGTCGGCTTTTTGTGCCTCCAGAGCACCGTCTGACTGAAAACGCAACCTCTCTACCGCGAAAGTATGGGGGTCAAAGAGGGGCTCGTAACTGACGTTGACCAAGTCTTTGCCCAAAAATTTCTTTACTTCTCGATAGCCATCAAGGTTAATAGAACCGGACAATCGCGCTGCGAGCACAAGATATTCCAAATCTCCCTTAAGTAAAACGTATTCGGCGTCAGGCGCCACGGCTAAGGCGGTATTACCGGGCAGCGTCCATGGGGTGGTTGTCCAAGCGAGCAGAAAGACCGGCATATCCGAGGGCAGGTCGGCTTTAGATTTATCAACGACCTTAAACTTTATGTAAACAGAAGGGTCAACCGTATCATCTTTATAACCCTGGGAAACCTCGTGGGAGCTCAAGGACGTACCACAACGGGGGCAATGGGGTGTGACGCGGTAGCCCTGATAGACCAGACCTTTATCCCATATCTGTTTCAGCGCCCACCATACGGATTCAACGTAGGTGTTATCCATCGTCTTGTAGGCATTTTCCAAGTCAACCCAGTAAGCGATACGTTCGGTAAGGTTATTCCATTCCTTGACGTACTTGAAGACACTTTCACGGCAACGCTTGTTAAACTCTTCCACGCCGAATTTTTCTATCTGGTCTTTGCCTGAAAAACCCAGCTGCTTTTCTATTTCCAGTTCAACCGGCAGACCGTGAGTATCCCAGCCGGCAATACGCGGCACGTAATAGCCTTTCATTACCTTGTAGCGTACAATTATGTCTTTATACACTCTTGCCAGCACGTGATGAATACCCGGACTGCCGTTGGCAAAAGGCGGGCCTTCATAAAAAACGAACCTCTGATTTTCCTGATGAGCTTCCACGCTTTTTTCAAAAATTTTATTCTCTTTCCAGAATGAGAGAATACCTTCTTCCATTTGCGGGAAACTTACCCGACTAAACACTGGTTTAAACATAAATCACTCCGTTCACGATTCATTATCTATTATCGCATTATTTACTATGCCTTACCCCCTTGCCCCCTCTCCAAATGGAGTATCTTTCTATACTGATGACTCGTTTATTTGGAGAGGGGGAGGATTAGGGAAAGTGGCTAGCGTCCCTCTCCGCAGGCCACTCCCTTTTTACTATTTAGTTATTCCCAACACTCCTCGCAATGACGGTTAACGCGTAAA
>JAFGOC010000117.1 GCA_016926705.1 Dehalococcoidales bacterium
ACCACCCACATGGCGTCCAATCGCAAGGACTACCACACCCAGCGGGGCTTGCTAAAGCTCGTTGGACAGCGGCGGAGGCTTTTGGCGTATCTAAGTCGCGAGGATATCGACCGGTATAATAATCTTATCAAAAAACTCGGACTTCGCAAGTAAAGCCTTTACGTTAGAGGGAGTATTGCATTGGCACCACAATCTGTTAGTTCCACTATTGCCGGACGTGAACTCATTATTGAAACGGGTAAACTAGCCCAGCAGGCTAACGCCGCGGTTACCGTCCGCTACGGCGACACCGTGGTTTTGGTTACCGTATGTTTCAACAAGGAGCCCAGGGAAGGGGTGGATTTCCTGCCCCTTACCATCGACTACGAGGAGAGGCTGTACGCCGCGGGCAAGATACCCGGGGGCTTTATACGCCGCGAGGGGCGTCCCAGCGAGGCGGCTACCCTTGCCTGCCGCATGACCGACCGTCCCATACGCCCGCTCTTACCCAAGAACTGGCATAGTGATATCCAGATAATCACCACTGTGCTTTCCGCCGACCAGGAGAATGACCCGGATATACTTTCGGTTATCGGCTCATCGGCGGTGCTGGCGCTGTCGGAGATTCCGTTCGACGGCCCCATCGGCGCGGTCAACGTAGGCTACATTAACAGCGAACTGGTATTGAATCCAAAAATGGCGCAGTATGATGAAAGCCAGCTCGACCTTATAGTGGTCAGCACTAAAGAAAAGGTCATCATGGTAGAGGCGGGCGCCAAGGAAATTTCTGAAGATATCGTACTTCAGGGGATAAAATTCGCCCATGAAGCCAACCAGGATATTATCAAGCTCCAGGAAGAACTTCAAAAGTCTGAAGGCAAGCCCAAGCTGCCGGTCCCGGAAGAAAAAGTAAAAACCGAAGCTATAGAGGCTTTGTCCAAAACCGTTGATGAAAAGATGGAGCAGCTTCTAACAGAGGCCGATAGGACGGTGCGTGAACAGATGCTGGAAGCGCTTATCAAGGAGCTTGCGGCGAATACCGGTGATGACGTAACGGAGAGCGATATCGCCGCCGCCATCGATGCCAGGGTGAAAGAGGAAGTAAGGGTTGGAGTGCTGGAGAAAGGCAAACGCATCAGCGGCCGCTCTCTGACGGAAATCCGACCCCTTAGCTGCGAGGTGGGGCTGCTGCCCCGCACCCACGGCTCCGGCATGTTCACCCGGGGGCAAACACAGGTACTTTCCATTACCACGCTGGGCTCCACCCGCAAGGAGCAGATGCTGGACGGACTTGGCTTGGAGGAAAGCAAGCGCTTTATCCATCACTATAATTTCCCCGGATTTTCCACCGGAGAGGTCAGGCGTGTTGGTTCGCCCGGCCGCCGCGAGATAGGTCACGGCGCTCTTGCCGAACGTGCCCTGGTCACCGTCCTGCCCACTGTCGAGGACTTTCCCTATACTATCAGGCTCGTTTCGGAAGTCTTGAGCTCCAGCGGCAGTACCTCGATGGCCAGCGTCTGCGCCGGCAGTCTTTCTCTCATGGACGCTGGTGTGCCGGTCAAGAAGGCCGTGGCCGGCATCGCTATGGGTTTAGTTACCGGGGATGACGGTAAATACGCCGTCCTGACCGATATTGAGGGTATCGAAGACTTTAACGGGGACATGGATTTTAAAATCGCCGGCACCATGGATGGCATCACCGCTATTCAAATGGATACCAAGCTCGATGGGGTTTCCCTGGAGATTGTGGAAAAAACGCTGTCGCAGGGCAGGGACGCCCGCTTATATATTCTGGATAAAATGCATGAGGCTATCGCTGCCAGCCGGCCCGATGTCAGTCGCTACGCACCGCGTATGACTAAAATGAAAATCGACCCCGCCAAAATCGGTGCCGTTATCGGCACCGGCGGCAAGACCATCCGCTCCATTATCGAGCAGACCAAGACTACTATCGATGTCGAAGATGACGGCACGGTGGTTATCGGCTCGCCGGATATGGAAGCCACGCAGAAAGCCATCAGCATTATCGAAAGCTTGACGCGTGAAGCAAAAATCGGCGATATTTACACTGGAAAAGTCAGTCGTATCCTGAACTTCGGCGCCATGGTGGAAATCCTCCCCGGCAAAGAAGGCCTGGTGCATATCAGCGAACTGGCAGACCGCCGCCTGGACAGGGTTGAAGACGAAGTTAAAATCGGCGATGAGGTCACGGTCAAGGTAATCAGTATCGATGATATGGGCAGGGTAAATCTTTCACGACGGGCGCTCTTTGAAAAGGACTCCGATAAACCCCTCCCTAGCGAAACAGCCCCCAGGCCTTCCGGCTACCGCGATAGGCGCGGCGGCTCTTCGGGCTATGGAAACAGGCCACGCTATTCCGGTGACCGCCAGCAGAGATATAATCGCGGTTCTTCGCGACCACCCTTCAAAAGAGACTAATTTCCCCGATCTTTTTTGTGAGGTGAATTGTTATGTCACAGATTAAGGTATTAGTCCATGGGGCGGCCGGCAGGGTGGGGCAGGAGGTCGTTAAAGCCGTTTGTCAGGAACCGGAAATGGAGCTGGTGGGTGCTGTCGACCTTAAGGTATCCGGCGACTCGCTGGCACTGACCGACGGCTCCGGTTCGGTTCCTTTTTCCGCCGATTTAGCTGCCATGCTGGATAGCTGCGGGCCTGACGTGATGGTGGACTTTACTGTCGCTAAAGCGTCCATGCCTGCCATGCGTATCGCGGCTGAACACAACGTTAATTTGGTCAGCGGCACTACAGGCTTTTCCGCCGACGAGCTTAAAGAAATGCAAAAGCTGGCCGAGTCTAACGAGATAGGCATCGTGGCGGCGCCTAATTTTGCCCTCGGAGCGGTGCTGATGGTTCACCTGGCTAAAATCGCGGGCAAATTTATCGACCACGCGGAAATCGTCGAACTGCACCATGATAAGAAGCTGGATGCCCCTTCCGGGACGTCGCTGATGACCGCCCATGCTATGGCTGAAGCCCGGGGCAGGCCATTTCTGCCCCCCGCCGCTGGAGAAACCACCACGAGTCGCGGCCAGACCGTCGAAGGCATCAGTATCCACAGCGTACGTATGCCGGGTCTTATGGCGCACCAGGAGGTTATATTCGGCACGGCCGGCCAGACCCTGAAAATCCGCCATGATACCATCAACCGTGAATGTTATATGCCCGGCGTCATGCTCGCTGTCAAAGCAGTCGTCAAGCAGAAGGGCTTTATCTACGGTCTGGACAAATTGCTCGGTTTATGATAAAAAACACCGTGAAATAACTTGAGGAGGCTGTTCACGATGAAAACACTGGGAAGATGTTTGACCGCCATGGTGACTCCGTTCAAAGACAACGGCGATGTTGACTACGAGCAGACTAAAAAGCTGGCTAAGGCTTTATTGAATTCCGGGAACGATGGGCTTGTGCTCGCTGCCACCACTGGTGAAGCCCCCACCCTTTCCTGGGAAGAGGAGATGCGTATCTTTAGCGAGGTGAAATCGGCGGTGGGTGATGGGCCTACCTTGGTGGCGTACACCGGCTCAAACAGTACGCGGGAGGCTGTGGAAAACACCGAGAAAGCCGAGAAAATCGGCGTCGATGCCTGCTTATCTGTCGTTCCCTACTATAATAAGCCCAACCAGGAGGGCATCTATCAGCACTTTAAGGCGGTGGCGGAATGCACCAGCCTGCCCATTATAATGTACAACATACCCGGCCGCGTTATTGTTGAAATGACCTGGGAGACGATAGCCAGGTTGAGCCAGTTTAAAAATATCGTCGGCGTCAAGGAAGCCAGCGGCAAAATGGACCTTGTCGCCCAGACAATCAGTAATTCCAGCAAAGATTTCTACGTCTGGAGCGGCAATGATAACGATACTTTCGCCATCATAGCACTGGGGGGCTATGGCGTTATCGGGGTTACCACGCACCTGTGCGGCAGGCAGTATAAGAAAATGATCGAACTTATTCTCGCTGATAAAATTCAGGAGGCGGCGGTTATTCACCGCAGGCTGGTGCCGCTGGTCAACGTTATGTTTTCCGTCCCCAGCCCCGCCCCCATCAAGTGCGCCCTCAACCACCTTGGCTTCAAGGTGGGCGGTCCCCGTTTGCCCCTCGTCCCCCCCACCGAGAAAGAAGCCGAGAAGATACTTACCGAGCTTAAAAAGCACACCATCGACCTCAGAGCGTAAGATGAGAAAGGTTCTTTTAGCGGCGTTGGTAGCTTTTTGTCTATTAACGCCGCTTGTTTTTTGTAGTTGCGGTTCACAGCAGGAATCACCAATATCGGAAGGCTTTGCTATTTACCTCACCAAAGACGATATTCCTGTTTCGCAGATGGAAATGTTAAGCCACGTAGTTATTGCCGATGAGCCTGTAGTTTCTATCGATGATATTATTTCATACACCGCGCGGAACCATGAGATTAAACTGACCCCTGATGCTTACGAACGTGTCATGGGCCTGAAGGTTCCCACTTCCGGCAAGAGCTTTGTGGTCTGCGTTGATAAATCACCTGTCTATTGGGGCGCTTTCTGGACACCCGTGTCCTCGCAGTCCTTTGATGGCGTTACTATATGGGTGCCGTCTTTTAACATACAAAAAAATACTATCAAACTTGAATTGGGCTATCCTTCGCCGGGCTTCTTTACGAGTGAGGACCCCAGGGCAAGTCCTGATATTATGCAGTCGCTGGAGCAGGCGGGCAAACTTGAATAATACTATGAATTTTTTCTAATTTACTCTACCGTCGATTCCTTGCCGTAGAAACGCTCTTTCCAGGTAACGCCGGCGCCCGCCACGAACCTCAACCATGAATATATCACGTTGATAAGGTAAAACATCAGTCCGATGGGGTGGAACCACATCGAGATGGCTGGCCCGCGGAATCGACTGTCCACCAGCCAGCGCATGAAAAACATCAGGCAAATTTGTAATACTACTGTAGCACGCCATAAAAGGGGTTCGGGGGCCAGGAAAAATCCGTTCCAGAGCCAGAAAAAGGGCGCAATATAGAGAAAATAAGCTACTAATACAATAGCCAGCAGTCCCAGAGGCGCCATGGCCGCTATTGAATATATGGACTTTCCCAGGCCGCGCCACATCGCCCCGATGTCCCGGTACATGTGGCAGGAGGCCATGCCGGAGAGGTCGACCGCTATGTGGCGGCCGGCGTGCTTGGAGGTTTCTATCCCCATCCACACGTCTTCCACGATTCTCGACTTTACCGCTTCATGTCCGCCGATGCGCCGGTACTCGTCGGCGGAAAAGAAAAAGAATTGCCCGATTGCCATGGAAGGCTTCGGCGTTTTAGAACGGTGCAGCCACCACAGCGGCAGCCATCCCAGCAGAATAAAGTAGAAAACCGGCATGATTACTTTCTGCGGGAAGGATGTCGCCAGTTGCCGCGGGAAGCCGGAAAGCAGCGAGGTCTTGAGCTCCATCGCCAGCGCCAGCACGCTGCGCAACATGTGCGGCTCGTGTGTCGTGTCAGAATCGACGAACAAAAGCCAGTCGCCTTTGGCCTTCTGTGCCAGCTGGTGGCAGGCGAAGCATTTCCCAGCCCAGTCATCCGGCAGCGGCTCCCCGAAGTATAGGTTGATGCGGTCGTCCCCGGACGCCATTTCATTGACGATGGCGGCGGTGGTGTCCGTGGAATTATCGTCCAGTACCAGTATCTCGTAGTTGGGATAGTCCTGTTTCTGGAGTGTTTCCAGACAGGCGCGTATATTTTCCTCCTCATTCCTGGCTGGAACGAGGACAGAGATAAGCGGTGCCGGCTGCGGGACCCTGGCGTTGCGGTCGGGCGTACGCAGGTTCCTCAAGTTGAGTACAAGGTTTATCAGTATAATGACCAAAATCCCTGCGATGACTATCTGGTATATCATTATTTCTATCCTTATAGGAAGGTTGTTTTAGTTGCGTTGTGCCCGTTGGAAAGGATTTGCCCGGAAGCTGGGGACGGAATTTAGCTCCCCAAAGTGCTTAATGACCAGTATTACCAGCAGGCACAACATCAGTAACGGCTCCCAGGAGTCGCCTTTGACGATGGCCAGGTAGGTCAGCGTGCCGGCAGCCCCGATGATGATTTTCCAGGCGTCGATTTTCACGAAAATCAGGCACACTATCATGGCGATAATAAAGGCGAGTAAAACATCGTATTGAGGCAGCAGCCCCAGCATAACCCCGAAGGTAATCGCCACAGCCTTGCCTCCTTGCCAGCGCAGGAACGGAGAAAATGCATGGCCCAGCACCGCCGCTACGGCTATGATGACTAGTGAAGAGGGAGAAAGCCCGAAAACGGCGTGCTCCAGCCAGACAAAGGGTACTCCCTTCCCTACGTCAAGGACTACCGCCAGCATTCCCACCGCCACGTTGCCGGCCCGAAAAACGTTGGCCGCCCCGGGATTCGCGTCTCCGTATTTGGTAATATCTTTTTTCAGCAGCAGGTGCCCGATGAGTATAGAAAAAGGGATTGCGCCCAGGATAAAGGCAGATGCTGCCAGCCAGGCCGTACAGGCTGCTTCCACTTATTACCTCTCTGACGGAAGGTTATACCTCGTCTGTCTTGGTAAAAGATAAACCAAAACCGACCCAATAGTCAAGTCTTTTCGGAAAATCTTTTTCGGCATAGTATTATCAGACGAAGGACGAATAAGGTGATGGCGCCCAGTATTCCGTAAATAATGGCTATTACCGGCACCAGTGTCAGGGTACTGGCGACTATCTGGTGGAATATTTCCAGCCCTCGACTCTGCAGCGCCGCCTCGCCGCCTGCTTTCTCTACCAGGGGATAGACCACTGCTTCGGAGAAGCAGGACAGTATGATAGAAAACACAATCGCCCCGACAACCAGGAGCAGGAAGTGCCACTCCTTGCGCCAGCGCCGGGTTATTTCCGTTAACAAAAATATAACTCCCAGCCACCCCACCAGCACACCCCGGTCGGTATCGATGCCGATGATACAGGCGATAATTATCAGTATTATAAAAAGTCCCACCAGTACGTAGGACAAAACGGGGATTCGTTTCAATAGCGCTGTCAGTTTTTTCATTTTTTAGCCTATCCTATCCTAATACTTACATTATTTTTTAGCAAGGCTGGCCTCCACCGCTCTCCTTTAACTGGCGGGACGAGTGGAAATGGAGTATAATTGAACTTGAGTTGATTTGGAGATTTTTAACAAAACCCCTGGTACGTGAAATACTCATCACTATCGTGCTGGCGTTGGCCATTTTCTTCGCGGCCAGAGTTACTATACAGACTTATGAAGTCTATCAGACCAGTATGGAGCCCAGCCTGTCCCAGGGACAGCGGGTAGTGGTGGTCAAAGCCGTCTACTGGTTCGGCGAGCCGCAGCGGGGTGACGTGGTTGTCTTCAGGGCGCCTAACGATAGCGATGAGGAGTATATCAAGCGTATTATCGGTCTCCCCGGCGATACTGTTGAGATAGTGCAGGGGACTGTTTTCGTTAACGGCTTTCGACTTGATGAACCCTATGTTGACGGGCGCTTTTTCACCTATTCCTTGACCGAGAGGACCGTACCCGAGGATAATTACTTTGTACTTGGTGATAACCGCGATGTAAGCAACGATTCTCATCGTGGCTGGTTTCTGCCTCGTGATAATATCATTGGCAAGGCCTGGCTGGTGACCTGGCCCCCCTCCGATTGGGGCATGGTGCCCAACTTTCCTTTGAACGAACAGATGGTGGTCGCGGCCAACTCCACCTGATGCGCCGCCGACCCCGCTATATTGTTGCAGGGAGCGATGGATATGGTCGATAGCGTTGAGCAGATGTTCGAGAAGTCGGGAGCTTTACTCAAGGGCCATTTCCTGCTTGCCTCCGGTCTCCATTCCCCGGTCTACTGGGAAAAATCACTGGTTGTCCAATATCCCGAATATACGGAAAAGCTGTGCCGCATGATTGCTGAACATTTTCGTAAGAGCGGCGCGCAGGTCGTGGCCGGCCCCACCACCCCCGGTATCATCCTTGCCTACGAGACTGCCCGGCAGTTGGGCGTGCGCGGCATCTTTGCCGAAAGGGACGAATCTGGCCCCGGCCGGGTCTTCCGTCGCGGCTTTAAAATCGAACCGAATGAGAAGGTGCTGGTCGTTGATGATGTCATGACCACCGGCGGTTCGGTGCGCCAGGTCATCGACGCCGTGAAAAAGCTGGGAGGTATCGTGGTCGGCGTCGGCGTCCTCGTCGACCGCACTGCGAAGTCGCCCGACTTAGGGGTGCCGTTTTATGCCTGCCACCGCGCCGATGTGATAACCTACCCGCCGGAACAGTGCCCTCTCTGCGCTAAAAAAATCCCCCTGGTCAAACCCGGCAGTAGCCAGCCCAAGACTTAGGATATTCTGTTCAACTTTACCCTCCAAACACGTACTCTTTATTGAGGAGGCCTGCCATGGAAACCGCCGGTATTATCGCTGTAAGCGTGGTTGTTGTCATTCTGGTTATCATTATCAGTAACTATATCATCCGCGCAGTTTACGAAAAACGCTTTCGTGAGGAGATAGAACAGGCGTGCAAGGATGCCGTCTCTAAGAGTCGCGCCGTCCTCGGCGGCAAGTTTACCGAGCAGATGGTGCCCTTCTTTCCCGACTTTGAATACGACCCCACCGAGGTGCGTTTTATCGGCAGTCCTATCGACATGATAGTTTTCCCCGGCCTGGCGCAGGGCGAACCGCAGGGAATCGTTATTTTAGAGGTTAAAACGGGCAAAAAATCCGGCCTGACTCCATTACAGAAGAAGATTCGCCAGCTTGTTGATGATAAAAAAGTATACTGGGACGAGGTGCACCAAAAGGGGGAGGGAGAACCCTAACCCTATCTCCCGAACTCCCTTTCAAGCTGCGCCGCGTTTAACTTGATGATGGTGGGCCGACCGTGCGGGCAGGTATGGGGATTGTCCGTCTGCTCCAGCTGGCGCACCAGCGACTGCATCTCTTCTTCAGATAAGACTTGACCGCTTTTAATGGCTCCATGGCAGGCAATCGACGCCGTGATGCGCTCTTCCCACTTGCTCCGCTCCTCCCCGGCCAGCGCGTCCAGCAGTTCCTTGAACATCAATGACCAGTCGTCGCCCGCCGCTATCGCCGGCACCGTCCGCACCAGGTAGGTACGGTCGCCGAACGACTCCGCCCCGAAACCGAAGTCGGACAGCTGTTCCAGGCACGACTTCATAATCGCGTCCTGACGCGGTGTTACCTCGAAGGTCGCCGGTTCCAGCAGTCCCTGCACTTCCGGCTTTTTCGCCTCCCTCTGTCGCCTGACCCGGTCGTAGCGCACCCGCTCGTGCGCCGCATGCTGGTCGATGAGGTAGAGTCCGTCCGGCCCCTCGGCAACGATGTAAGCATTCATGACCTGTCCTACCACCCTTAGCACCGGCAGTGTCGATATCAGTGTCGACGGCGACTCCGCCCGCTTAGGGGTCGCTTTAGCGCTGTCGGTGGCGGTTCCCCACAGCTGTTCCAGTTGATAGGATGGCGTTGCCTTGTAGGGAGCGGCGACCTCTTCTACCTGGCGTACCGGCATCTGCGACGTCAGAGACTGCCTGACCGCGCGCTGTACTGCCCGGAAGACCTCTCCTTCGTTGTGGAACTTGACCTCGCTCTTGGCGGGGTGGATGTTGACGTCCACCTCGTCGGGAGGCAGGGCGATATTAACTACCGCTACCGGGTGCCTGCCCGTCATCAGCAGTCCGCTGTAGGCCTCTTCCACCGCGTACGCAAGGGTCCGACTGGTCACCCAGCGGCGGTTGACGAAGAAGCTTAAGTATCCGCGGCCAGCGCGGCCCAGCTCCGGGACGCCGACCATTCCCATCACGTGGATATCCAGGTTGCCCCGGACGGCTGTCCAGCTTTGCTGGGTGCTGTCTACCGACATCATTTTAGAGGCGGTAGCGACCCCGTAAACGTCGATGATGGCGTCGAGCAGGTTTCCCTTACCCGATGTTTTTAGTGTCTCTTTGCCGTCGACTGCCAGGCTGAATCCTACCTCCGGGTAGGCGAGGGCGTACTGGCTGGCCACGTTGGCGATGTGACTGGACTCTGTAGATACCGACTTTAAAAACTTGAGTCGGGCCGGTACGCGCTTGAACAGGTTCCTGACCGTAATCGTAGTGCCCGGGGTGCGCGACTGCCCTTTCTTTTGCGTCACCACCCCGCCCTCAAGGGAGATGCAGGTGCCCGACTTCTCGCCGCCGGCGTACGTAATCAATTCTACATCGGCCACCGCCGCTATGCTGGGCAGGGCCTCGCCACGGAATCCGAGGCTGCCGATATTGAGTAAATCTTTTGGACTGCTTATCTTGCTGGTGGCGTGTCGCTGGAAGGCCAGTTCGACCTCCCCCGATGGGATGCCGACCCCGTTATCGGTCACCTTAATCGACTGTATGCCGCCGCCCCTTATCTCCACCCCGATTTGCGTCGACCCCGCGTCGATGGCGTTTTCCACCAGCTCCTTTACCACCGACGCCGGTCTTTCCACCACCTCCCCGGCAGCTATCTGGTCGACCGTCTCCTTATCCAGGACTTTAATAGGCATTTTTCTATCCCAATCATACACGTTTCCGTGTATCTTGTCAAGTCGTTCTTTTTTTAAGTTTAATATTTTAAAATAGGTGAGTCAAAAGGCTGTCATTGCGAGTCCTTTAGCTTTCTTCTATGTCATTCTTACTTTGAAGCGTAGCTAAGGGGAAGCATCTCATCTTAAACACCCAGCATTGGAACGATGGTGATGGTGAGACGACAAGCTTTTGTTATTATCAACGATTGGGGTAGAATGTGGTTAACCGAAATATTCTAATGCTGTCAGTGAAAAAATGAGTATCAAAGAGAGTGTTAGGCAGCTACTTGCCGAGCTGCCGGAAGACGTAAAACTGGTGGCCGCGGCAAAAACGAGAACGCCTGTTGAAATTGCGGAAGCAGTGGAGGCAGGCATCGGGATAGTCGGGGAAAACTACGTACAGGAAGCGGAAAACGCCTACCAGGAAATTGGCAAAAAAGTCGAGTGGCATTTCATCGGACACCTGCAGAAAAACAAGGTCAGGAAGGCTGTAGCGTTTTTCGACATGATAGAGACGGTCGACTCCGTCGAACTGGCCGCGGAAATCGATAAAAGATGCGGCCAGATAGGCAAGATAATGCCGGTGCTTATTGAAATCAACAGCGGACGGGAGCCGCAAAAGGCAGGGGTCTATCCGGAAAAAGCGGAGTCGCTGATTAGAGAAATAGCGGGGATGAAAAATGTCCGGGTACAAGGCCTGATGACCATGGGGCCGGCGACAACACAAGCGGAAGAACTGCGCGCCTGTTTCCGCGAGACGAAAGAATTATTCGACCGTATTAAGGAAGCAGCCCTGCATAACGTGGAAATGAGGTACCTTTCCATGGGGATGACCGATTCCTACAAAGTTGCCCTGGAAGAGGGCGCCAACATGGTACGCATCGGCAGCGGGATATTCGGTCCGAGAGACTAGGTCAGATTACGCCGCGATGATTTTCTCCTCACTACCTTAAAAATAACACCGCCTACAATAGACATGAAGCCAACCGCAAGACAGAGCCAGGGCATGAGGACATCCAGCTTGTTTACAGGATAGACGGAGCCGCCGATAGTAAGCGGCACCTCGGTAGTCGGCGAAGTTGTGGGTGGAGTGGTCGTCGGTCCGGGAGTAGTCTGTGCGCTGGCGTCGGCATAGCCGTCCGACCACTGCTCGCTGCCGGTGACATAAGACCAGGCGCGATAGTAATAAAGCGTATCCGGGACCAGCCCGGTATCGGAGTAAGACGTGGCGGTATCAAAATAGACCTGCACGCCGTCGTTTTTATCAACGGGGTAGCCGGAAGTGCCGCGGCGTATCATCGTTTTTTGGGCGCCTTCACCCTTGGTCCAGCTCAGGTCAATCTGTGTATCGCTTACGGCTGTGGCGGCAAAGGGGTAGGGAGGGTCGGGCTTGGTAAGGAAGTCAAGCTGGCTGCCGCTGCCGGTACCGGAGGTGTTTTTAACCTGCGCCACAAAGTAATATTTCGTCCCCTTGGCCAGTCCGGCGACAGCCGTGCTGAAGGGCTGCCCGGTAGTCACGCTGCCCGTCCAGCCGGTGCCGTAGGGATAAGGTCCGCCGTTGACCGTGCCGTAGATAAACTGGTACTGGCAGGCCTCACCGCCGTCGTTAATGACCGACCCGTGCAGGGTGGCGGTAGTCTCCTCCACCAGCGTAGCCGCGGCAGTCTGGGCGACCGGCTGGCCAGTCCAGGGACTGTAATTTATGCTGACATCATGTAATACTGGAGTCTTGCTGGTATCGGTAGTATCGAAAAATGCCTTATATTTGATATAGCGGTCAGTGTAATGACCGTCCCAGACCGGAGTGCCGCTCGAGAAATAATACGTACCAGTGTCGCCGTCAGGTCCCTTAAAAAGCCAGGTAGAGCTATCGTTATTGGTAGCTATCTGGAATCTTAGAGAAGTACTGCCGGGAGTTGTGGACGTCCAGGTCAGGTTGCCGAAAACCGAGGCATTTCCCGTATCATACGTCGAAGATATAAGAGAGCCGGAGGAATAATATACTCCTCCCTCTTTAAAAGCTAGCGCCCCGCCATAGCCTACGCATGCTGGAGTGTCATGCATAGTCGCCCAGGAATTACCGGCAACGCTGTATTCCCAGAAATCGTCCTCATTATTGCCGTGGAGAGCATAGAAATTGGTATTTTTATCAAAGACCAGAGCGCCACCGCCATAAACACATGGCGTAGCCGGCGTATCCGGCATGGCCAGCCAGGAATCGGTCGATATGTTATATCGCCAGAACGTAACAGTGTTTAGACCCTTAAGCGCATAGACATAATTATCGCCGTCGGCTGCCAGCGCGCCGCCTTCATCCACTCCTGAAGGAGTCCCGGTTAAAGACGTCCAGGTATCACCGGATATGCTGTATTTCCAGAAGTTATTGGTCGAGCTTCCCCTAAGCGCGTAAATATAGTCGCCACCGGCATAAGTTAAGGCGCCACCACCGCCGACGCCAGCAGGTGTGTAGGCCAAATAAGACCAGGAATTGGTGGCAATGTCATAGCGCCAGAAGTGTTGCCTATAATTGCCTCTCAAGGCATAGATATAAGTGCCGTCGAAAGTAAGCGAACCACCTTCACCCACGGAAGATGGTGTATTGGCTAAAGACGTCCAGGTATTGGAGGCGATATCATAACGCGAGAAATAGCGGTCCTGATGCCAATCGCCAGATAAGTTACCGTGAAGGGCGTAAATATAGTTGTTGCCATCGCAGGCCAAAGCGCCGCCGGCGGCGACATTACAGGGGGCGTCAGCCAAAGCCGACCATGTATCGGTGGCGATATCATACCGCCAGAAGGTCTTGGTTTCACTGCCCTTGAAGGCATAGATGTAGCCGCTGCCCCACTGCGCCAGCTTGACATCGCCGGGACTGGAGGTAGCATCCAGCTGGTCAAGCGAGCCGGAGGTAAAGTCCGCCTGGGTAGTCTGGGTCCAGGTAGTATCGGCCATGACCGCACCATAGGCAACGTAAAGACAAAAGACTACCAATGCCAGCAGAACTGGTAAGGATTTAAGGCATATTTTTTTAGCACCAGACTGCTTCATAGGCAACACCCCGGCCATTTGATACCCGCAGTGTATGCCCCGAAAGGTAAAGAAAACGTAAAAATTAAGGCGTGATAAGTAAACAGAGCGTTAATATCAGGCAAATGAGCGTAAAATTACACGTTCCTTGACAAAAGCTACACGCTTCGCCAGAATTGAAGGGGTAAAAATACCATGAGCAAAGTCACTTCAGCAGCAAGTGAAGCAGAACGGAACCACATAATTAAAGAGACCGAAGCGGTTTTGAACAGGTTCGCACGGAAAAAGCAGCATCTCATACCGATACTGCAGAGCGTACAGGAAAAGCTCGGCTACCTGCCCCGGGAAGCCATGATGAAAATCGCGGATTACCTGAACATCTCCGCGATAGATGTGTACAGCGTGGTCACTTTCTATAACCAGTTCCGACTTAACCCTCCCGGCAAACACTCAATCAGAGTATGTTTGGGCACTGCCTGCCACATGAAGGGCGGATATATCACGCTGGACGCCTGGAAACGTCGCCTGAAAATAGATTCGGGAGAGACTACACAGGACCGAGAGTTCGACCTGGATATCGTGGCGTGCGTGGGGTGTTGCACCAAGGCCCCGGTCACGGTAGTGGACGGGAAGCCGGAGGGGCAGGTGGAGCCGACCAGAGTAGATGGACTGCTACTGGGCTTCGGGTACGAGGAAGGCAAAAAGGAAAAAGAAAAAAGTGAAAGCAAGTGAACACCCGGCAGCCGCCGTTTTCCAGGAAATAAAAGAACGCTCCGAGTCACACGTACGCGAGCTAAAGCAAAATAAACCATATATACTGGTCGGGGCGGCTACTTGCGGTCGAGCGGCCGGCGCTTTGGACGTCCTTAAAGCTTTCCGCGAAGAAATCAAGAAACATGACCTCGATTGCCCGGTGATAGAGGTCGGCTGCATGGGCCATTGCTATGCCGAGCCAATCGCTATCATCACCAAGCCGGGCTATCCTCCGATATGTTACGGATATGTCAATCCGGTCATCGCCGAGAGACTGGTTAATGAGTTTATTCTAGGCGAGAATCCTTGCCCGGAGTTCGTCATCGGGGCGCTGGAAGCTAACGATATGCTACCCAGCTTCCAGGACTTTCCCCGTGGCAAATACGAACAAAAGATAGTTCTGAAAAACTGCGGGCATATCGACCCTGAAGATATCGAACAATACATCGACGCCGGGGGCTACGCCGGGATGGCTAAAGCCATCGGAATACCGGCGCAAAAAGTCATCGATGAAATAAAGAAATCGGGATTAAGGGGTAGAGGGGGCGCGGGCTTTCCCACCGGAATTAAGTGGCAAACCTGCCGCGACGCCAAAGGAACGCCAAAGTATGTTATCTGCAATGCCGATGAGGGCGACCCGGGGGCATTCGTCGACCGGGCGATACTGGAGAGCGACCCTCATTCGGTCATCGAAGGGATGATTATTGCCGGCTACGCGGTGGGGGCGCGCTACGGCTATATTTACGTACGCGCCGAGTACCCGCTGGCGGTAGCGCGGGTGGAGACAGCCCTCAAGCAGGCTAAAAAACTGAAGCTGACGGGAAATCATATACTTAGTACTGATTTCAGCTTTGATATCCAGGTGTTCCAGGGCTCCGGGGCGTTCGTGTGTGGGGAAGAAACAGCGCTGATGGCCTCGATTGAAGGCAATGCGGGAATGCCCAAATACCGTCCGCCATACCCAGCTGTTCGAGGACTCTTCGGCAAGCCGACCGTCGTCAATAATGTAAAGACGTTGGCCTACGTGCCGCAGATAATAGAAAACAGCGCGGCCTGGTTTAGAGGAATCGGCATCAAAGAAAGTCCGGGCACTGCTGTTTTTGCGCTGGCAGGTAAGATAGTCAACACGGGCATGGTGGAGGTGCCGATGGGCACGACGCTACGCCGGATTATCTTCAACGTGGGCAGCGGCATTCCCAATAGAAAGGGCTTTAAGGCCGTCCAGATAGGTGGACCTTCCGGCGGCTGTTTGCCGGAAGCGGCCTTAGACCTGCCGGTGGACTTCGATTCGCTACAGGATGCGGGGGCAATCATGGGGTCGGGAGGGATGGTGGTATGCGATGAAGAGGACTGCATGGTGGAGATAGCCCGTTATTTCCTGGAATTTACGCAACGCGAGTCCTGCGGTAAATGCACTTTCTGCCGGCTGGGAACGAAACAGATGCTGGAGTTGCTGACCGACTTTACCCAAGGCAAGGGTAAAATCGAGGATATAGATACACTTGAAAAGCTGGCGGGGGAGGTAAAGGCGGGGTCGCTGTGCCAACTGGGGCAGACAGCGCCCAATCCCATCCTGACCACTTTACGATACTTCCGGAACGAATACGAAGAACACATCACCCTCGGCAGGTGCCCGGCACTGATGTGCCAGCCATTAATTGCCTATTATATCCTCCCCGATAAGTGCGAACGCTCCTGCGACGCGTGCGTGGGGGAATGCACGGTAGAGGCAATATCCAGTCACCCTAAAAAGCGATATAAAATTATTGACCAGGAGAAGTGCGTCAAGTGCGGAACGTGCCTTAAAGCCTGCCCGCCGCAATACAGCGCCATCGTCAAGCTGTCGCCGCCAAGCGAGGTCCCCAAATGAAAACAGTGACGATGACCATTGACGGCAAGCGGATAAAAGCCCGCCCCAGCGAAACGCTGCTCTGGGTAGCGCTGAAAAACGGCATCTATATCCCTAACCTGTGCGCCATCAAAGACAAGCCGGAGCCAAGCGCCTCCTGCCGGTTGTGCTGGGTGGAGATAGAAGGTGAGAAAAAGCCGGTGACTGCCTGCACGGCGGAGGTAAAGGATGGGATGGTCGTTAATACAAGGGGTAAAAAGGCGCTTGATTTATCTCGCGCGGGCTTTGAGCTTTTGATGGCATCGCACGCCCTCGACTGCGCCCATTGCAGCGCCAACGGCAACTGTGAGCTGCAGAAAATAGCCAAAGTGCTTAAGTGCAGCCTGAAGCCGAAAAACCTGCGTAAGCTTGTTCGCAAACTGCCGGTGGACGACAGCAATCCACTCTTTACCCTTGACCCCAATAAATGCGTCGTGTGCGGGCGGTGCGTGTGGGAATGCCGGAAGCAGGGAGACAAAGCCGTGCTGGGGTTCGCACACCGGGGCTTCAAGCGGGTGGTGACGACCTTCGGGGATGAGCAGATAGGCAAAGACAGGTGCCTGGATTGCCGGGTATGTGTTGAGGTATGCCCGACCGGGGCGCTGGTTTTTAAAGATTAGCGGTTGCGCGGGGTCTTGCCACGGGGAGGACTACGCCGGGAGGCTGACTTGCGGTCGGTGCGGAAATCGGGGGCGAGGATGGCAAAGGTAACGCTGATTTTCCTATCGACGAGACGGGAACTGATTGAAGCATCCAGATTATTCATGATTTCGTCCAGTGAATATTGAGTGTTAATAACAGTAGGTAATTTCGCGTTATATCTATAGTTTATAAGCTGGTATATTTTCTCTTTTACCCATGGTGTTTCAATATGCTCACCAAAATCATCCAATACAAGTAGAGGTGCTGATTTTACACTTTCAAAGTACTCATCGTAAGACACTTTGCTATCTGGGTTGAAAACAGAGCGTAAATGGTCGAGAAAATCAGGGACTACAACGAATAACGCCGGTTTACCCTGTTCATAACGGTAGTTGACGATAGCGGAGGCGAGGTGAGTTTTACCGCAGCCGGTCTCCCCCATGAAGACGAGCCAGCCCTCCGGGTTCTTGGCAAAATCGAAGGCCAAGCGGTAAGCGGCGTCCATATTGTCCTGCTGCTCCATCGATAGATCCGTGCGGCGCTTATAGTTGATGAAGGTCATGTTCTTCTGGAGGTCGAACTCCGGCGGCCAGGCGTAGATGGATGCCTGCGACTCTTCTTCGAGTGTAAAAACGCGGGCTAAACGAGCGTCGGTAAGGCGGGTACGCAGTCGGTCATCAAGTTTCTCCATGGTCACGGCAGTCACGATAATAGTAGGCAGGCCGGCGTTAAAACGCGCTGTCAGTAACTGGTCGAGTTTCTCTTTAGCCCATGGGGTGGCGGACTGCACGCCGAGGTCGTCGAGAGCCAGCAGCGGGGTGTTTTTAACCTGCTCGAAAAACTCATTGTAAGGGGTCTCGCTATCGGCGTCAAAAGAGGCGCGCAGTCTATCCAGTAAATCGGGGGTGGTGACATAAAAGGCAGGCTGTTCTTTTCCGATACATTCATTAACGATGGCCGCCGTCAGGTGGGTCTTGCCGCTGCCGCTCGGACCGGTGATTACCAGCCATCCTTCCGGTTTCTCGGCAAAGGCTTTAGCGGCCTGGAAAGCGCGGAAAAAGCTCTCCTGGCTCTGGGGACTGCTGCTGCGACCTTCCGGAATCAGGTTTTCAAAAGTGAGACGCAACAGAGCACCGAGATTGCTGTACTGCTTGAGACGTGAGTGGCGGTTATCCTCCTGCCTGTTTTTAACACAACTGCAGGGAACTACACGACTGTAGTCCACCTGCCCCGAAGGCAGACGGGGATGGACGACACGGGCGCCTTTACAGATGGAGCAAGTAGGGCTGTTCGGGGGCACTGCTTCAGCGCTGGACCATACGTCCGTATTTCCCTTTGATGAATTTACCCGGGTCTGTTTTCTTAATATGTCTCCGATATGTTCCATCACTGCGGCCTTCTACTGACCAACGTTGCAGAATCGCTGAGACAATGTTCCAATTACGTTTTCCTTGGTTTATAGCCTGTTTCATTGCATCACGAATCCAGCCTTCTGGATAGTTCTCTTCGGCATCACGTAATTGTTCTGCAATTAAAGGAGTTAACACACCAAAATTATCCTCATAAAGTTTATAAATGTTTGGTTGTTCTTCTATATTTATAGGGACATTCTTAACAGCTTCTATACCAGCCAATTTAAGCGTACCAGTCTGAATTCTTAATAGTGCCTGTCGGCTTGATTCATCATTAAGAAGATAAATATTTTCAGTAGCTTTTTCCTTTTCTATGGTTAAGCTTAATATTGTGCCGCGTCCGACGGCTTTTTTGAGAGCGTCCTGTAAAATTCCCTCCGAAACCTGGAGACTTTGCATCAATACAGTATCACTCACTAACTCACTATAATGGAGAAAACGGGGGTAGCCTTTGCGATTATAAAGCGCTGCCATAAGGTGCAGCGTTACTTTTAGTTCGTTGATATCGGTAATTTGCGGTAAAACGGCGCTGAAAAAGACATCAGGCACTGCCGTATATTTCACTTTGCCGCCGGAAGGAAAACCCTGAAATTGTGTCATAGCAGAGTCGGCTCCACGCTGCCCAGAGTTTCAAACTTAGCCAGTTGGTGACGAAATCGGAGCTTGACCCGCCCGGTAGGCCCGTTGCGGTGCTTAGAGATGATAACATCGGCTTCTTCACGGGGATACTCGCGGTCGGGATGGGCGGCTATCCACTCTTCTTCGCTCTTGTAGTAATATTCATCGCGATAAATAAAGAGGACGACATCGGCATCCTGCTCGAGGCTGCCGCTCTCACGGAGGTCGGAGAGTTGCGGCTCGTGGGAGGCGCGCCACTCGACGGCGCGGCTTAACTGGGAGACAGCCAGCACCGGGGCGTTGATTTCCCGCGCTAAGGCTTTTAGCGACCGTGATATAAAGCTGATTTCCTGGACACGGTTTTCGCCCCGGCTAGTGCCCTCCCCCTGCATTAGCTGAAGGTAGTCAAGAATAACGAGGTCGATGCCGCGCTCGTAATTAAGACGTAGAGCCTTGGAGCGCATTTCCGCCATACGAATCATCGGCGTATCATCGACGTAGATAGGAGCCTCCGAAAGGACACCGGTGGCTTCCATGACTTTCTTCTCTTCATCCTCGGTCTTGTGCTCACCGAAGCGGATACGACGGGCATTTACGCCTGATTCACTGGAGACAAGACGTGTGACAAGCGAGTCACGACTCATTTCCAGACTGAAAAGGGCGACGGTAGCCCGATGCTCGACGGCGGCGTTTCGGGCTATATTCAGAGCCAGGCTGGTCTTGCCCATGCTGGGTCGCCCGGCAACAATAATCAGGTCAGACCGCTGGAACCCATTGAGGAATTCATCGAGGCCGGCGAAACCGGAAAGCACAAATGGCAGGCGCTCGGGACGCTCTTCGGAGGGGGCTGGGGCTATTTCAAAATATTTATCCAGCACCTCGCGGATATGGGTAAGGTCGTTAACAGAACCGCCGCGACGTAATCTAAATAAAATACCCTCGGCTTTAGCAAGGCTTTCCTCGACATCAGGGGCAGACTCATAACCGATAGCAGTGATACGGTCACCAGCAGTTATCAGCTGGCGCATGACAGACAAACGGTAAACGATACGGGCATAATGCTCAATATCAAGCGAGGTGGGGCAGACGGAAATAAGGTAACTCAAGCGGGCGGCACCACCGCAGGTCTCCAGTTTGCCGGTGCGTGAGAGTTCCTGCGCCAGGGTGACCTGGTCGATAGCCTCATCACGCTGGTAAAGCGCCATGGAGGCCTCATAGAGGAGCCTGTTTTGCTCGAAATAGAAATCAGAGGACTTTAAAAAATCGGCTATTTGAAAAATAGAGGCACCGTCAATCAGCAGCGAGCCGATGACCGCTTCTTCGGCGTCATTATCGTTGGGGGGGAGCCTTGCTTCATTCACCTTAAGCTACTCTTTCTTTTCCTCTTCCGCTTTCCCCGATTTTTTGGCTTTAGTCTTGGGCTTCTTTTCCTTCTTTTGTTCAGGCGGCTTTTCTACTTTAACGGCTTTAGCTTTCTTTTCCTTGGCGGGTTTTTCTTCTTGTTTTATCTCGGCCGGCTGCTGTTCCTTGATTTCTTCGGGTGCTTTTTCCTCTTCCTCTGAAACGGGCTGTTTTTCCTTAGCCTCTTTGGGCGTTTTTGCTTTCTTAGCTTTTTTCTCTTTCTTCTCGGTTTTTTCTTTCTTTTCCTTCATCTCTTCTTCTGGAATAACAGCTTTTTCAGCTCTCACTGGTATTTCCGCGCCTTCGGCATCGGACATGACGGTAACAACCACTCTGGCAGTAATATCATGGGTGAATTTGACCGTTATGTCATAGATACCCACCTGGCGAATCGGCTCGGCGAGGTCGATTTTCTTTTTATCTATTTCACGGTCGATTTCTTTACCTAAGGCCTCGGCGATATCAGCGCTGGTAACCGAGCCGTAGAGCTTGTCTTTCTCGCCGACCTTAGCTTTAATGGTGACTGCCACGCCTTCAAGCTTTTTAGCCAGTTCAGCCATTTCGGCTTCTTCGATAGCGCGCTGCTTGGCCAGCTTTTTAAGGTGCGACTCCACCGTGGCCGCCGCCTTAGAATCCGCCAGGACCGCCAGCTTGCGGGGAAAGAGGAAATTACGCGCGTAGCCGTTAGCGACCTCCTTGGTCTGGCCCGCTCTGGCGACATTGGGGACATCCGCAATGAAAATTACCTTCACGTTTGGCTCCTTTTCTAGATGACAAGTTATTTAACAACTTACAACGGGTTTCCGTCAAATCCCTTTAAAGGGGAGAAAATAAAAAATAAAAAAATTTTTCAGGGATTATTCGCTGATATATTTACCGGCATTAACGGCCGCAACAGCGCCATCGCCGGCCGCACTGACAACCTGCCTTATGGAGCTGCTGCGGATATCGCCGGCGGCGAAAATACCCGGTACGCTGGTCTCCAGTTTTTCATCGGTAACAATAGCCCCAACCGTATCCAGTTTTAACAACATCTTAAGATAACCGGTAGCCGGCTGCGAGCCCACGGATATGAATACCCCGGATACCGGGAGTAATGTTTCTTCTTTAGTTTTAACGTTCTGCAGCTTCAATTTCTCAACCGATCTGTTTCCCAGTATCTCCAGCACCACCGTATCCCAGAATATTTTTATCTTAGGATTTGACTTGACCCTTTCCTGCATGATTAGGGTAGCCCGCAATTCGTTGCGGCGGTGTATTAGTACAACCTCCTTGGCAAACCTGGTAAGTTCAAGGGCTTCCGTTGCCGCGGCATTGCCGCCCCCGACCACAGCCACCGTTTTATCGCGGAAGAAAGCACCATCGCAGGTGGCGCAGTAAGAAACGCCTTTACCGGTAAATTCCCATTCACCGGGCACACCCAGCTTCTGCCGTTCAGCGCCAGCGGCAATGATGACAGCCCGGGCAATATATTCGCCCTGGGCAGTGGTTATCGTTTTTCGCTTACCGTCGACTTTAATACCGGTGACCTCATCGTAAATGGTTTCCACGCCGAATTTTGCTGCCTGCTGATGCATTGCCTGCGTGAGTTCGATGCCGCTGATGCCTTCAGTAAACCCCGGGTAATTTTCCACCATCTCGGAATTGATAATCTGGCCGCCAATACCCCCTTTTTCGATAAGGAGAGTGGACAAACGGGCACGGGCGGTGTAGATACCAGCGCTCAAGCCGGCCGGTCCCCCACCGATAATGATGACATCGTATTTTTTCTTAAGTTCAGCCATATCTATTATCCGTCTGCCAGGGCTTTGTCAAGGACTTTACTAAGTTCCGGCTTGGGGCGGAACCCGACGATATTGGAAACCGGCTGCCCGTTTTTAAATACCATCAGCGTGGGAATGCTCATTACGCCGTACTGCCTGGCAGTATTCGGATTATCATCTACGTTCAGCCTCAAAAAAGAGACCTTGGCCTTATATTCATCAGCTAATGCTTCGACAACGGGCTCGATCATCTTACACGGCCCACACCATGGCGCCCAGAAATCGACCAGTACCGGCGTCTTGGCTTTTAATACCATTTCATCAAATTTTGCTTCATTAACTTCCGCTGTTTTGCTCATAACTCTCCTCTTTTAGTTTTTCAGTTATACCACGTTCTATGGTCTCTTTGGCCAGACCGATAGCATTTTTGACAGCCCTGGCCTTGCTACGCCCGTGGGCAATAATTACGTTACCATTGACTCCCAGCAGGCAAGCCCCACCGTATTCGCTGAAATCAAGTTTCTTCGTCCAGGAGCCAAGTCCGATTTCCTTTAAAAGGTCACGCGTTTTTAAACGGGAAACGCTGGAAAAAACGTGACCGAGCTCCCTCATGGAATACAGGAAATTATCATTGAACCCCTCGATAGTTTTAAGTACAATGTTTCCGGTAAAGCCATCGGTCACGATAACATCGGCGGTCTTACGGGAAATATCATGCCCCTCGATATTGCCGATGAAAGTAATATCTTTGGCATTTTTCAAAAGCTGGAAGGTCTCCTGTGTCAGGCGATTGCCTTTGCCTTCCTCCATGCCGTTGCTAAGAAGTCCGACCTTGGGGAAGGGTATGTTGAGTATATATTTGCTGAAAATAGTACCGAGGCGGGCGAACTCAAGCAGGTGCTCCGGACGACAATCAGAGCTAGCGCCGGCATCCACCAGCAGTGACGGATGAGAAGTCAATACATCAAGGAAGCAACCTATGGCTGGTCGGCTGATGCCGTTAGCCTTGCCCAGGGTAAATAGCGACGAGGCAACGACAGCACCGGTATTCCCGGCGGAAACAAAAGCCGAGACATTACCTGTCTTCAGCAAGTCGATGCCGATGACAATAGATGATTTGGTTTTGGTCTGAATCGACTTGATTGGATGTTCATTAAAGTCGATGACCTCCGTAGCATCAACGATGGAAATACCGCTTTTTACGGGTGACTTTTCCAACAGCTTACGGATCACGTTTTTCCTGCCCACCAGGACGATTTCCACGCCGTATTCCTGTACGGCTTTGATAGCCCCCTTGACCATCTCGTGCGGCGCATAATCACCGCCGGCGGCATCGAGGGCGATTTTGGTAGTTTTCAACGGCTTTCCTTTATCTCTGGGGCAACGGCCTCCCACATGTCACACTGGCCTCCCCAAGAAGCGATAACATTACCCTGCTGCGAAATCCTGATTATCTCACAGGAAATGGGGCAGGCACGGCACTCGAATGAGGATGTTTCATATTCAGCATCGCTGATTTCAAACCCGCGGAAGCGGCAGGTTCCCGGTGTTCGAACCGTAGATTCATGGGCTAGTAATGCGGCGCCGATAGCCCCCATAAGCTCATGATGAGCAGGCACTATTATCTCTGATTTAAGCTCCTCCCGCAGCGCCCTGATAATGCCCTGGTTAAAAGCTACCCCGCCTTGGAATACCACCGGAGGGCGGATATCCTTACCCGAGCCGACGTCGCTCAAGTAATTCCTTACCAGAGTGCGGCAGAGTCCATAAACAATATCATCCACGCTGTGCCCCATTTGTTGCTTATGGACCATGTCCGACTCAGCGAAAACGGTGCAGCGGCCGGAGATGTGTACCTTATCCCTGCCGGCGGATGCCCGGTGTGAGAACTCCTTAATATCCATATGCAGGCGCGCCGCCTGGTGGTCGAGGAAGCTACCGGTGCCGGCAGCGCAAACCGTGTTCATGGCAAAGTCTTCCACCATACCGTCACGGATGATTATCAGCTTGCTATCCTGCCCGCCAATTTCGATAACGGTATTAACATCTGGAACAGCCCGGACGGCCGCTACCGCCTGGCAGGTGATTTCATTCTTTACAATATCGGCACCTACGATAGCCCCAGCCAGGTGACGCGCACTGCCCGTGGTGGCGACACCCTTGATTTCAACATCCGACGGCAACTTACGGCCAATCTCACCGAGTCCCTGTTGGATAATAGCTACCGGCCGGCCCGCGGCAGGTAAATAGAGGCCAGTTAGTAACTCATCCGCGTCACTAAGCGCCGCGAACTTGACCGTGACCGAACCTACGTCAATACCAAGATAAATTTCCATACTACTTTAATGTTAATATTTTTATACTGAAAATGCCATTTTCCAGCCAGAGCGAAGCTATAATTTCTACAATACTATTCCTATAAGTCCTCTTTTCACGGAAAGTAGCCTACTTATTTTTTCGGAACTCGGTGCGGACAGCGGCAAGCGTTTCCGGACTTGCCATTAAGTCGGCAGCAGTCATGGCCATAGCCTTGGCGGCATCAAGCATAATACGTAATGATTCTTCTTTGCCAGCCGCCTTGGCAAATTCAGGAGAATGTATCAATACTTTCTTCGAGGCAATAGCTACCATCGGTTGAATGGTCGGTACCAGCTGACTTACGTTGCCGACATCAGAACTACCGCCGAAATTTCCGGAACGACCGAGGGGAATAGAGTGTCCCAACGCCTGCATATTTTTACGGAAAATTTTTGCCAGGGTTACATTATTCAACATAGCGGCGTAGCGTACATCCGCCCAGCGATATTTAAGTTCGGCGCCGGTGGAGGCTGCGGCACCTGCAAAGCAACTAATCACCTTGTCTTTTAAGACATCTAGATATTTATCATCCCCGGCACGGACAAGAAAGGTAGCGGCGCTATGGGCGGGAACGACATTAGGAGCATCACCACCATCGGTAATGATACCGTGGACACGGGCGGTGTCCCTGATATGCTGGCGCAGGGCATTAATAGCATTAAACGATAGAATCATAGCTTCCAGGGCGTTAACACCCGCCGCGGGGTCGGCAGCAGCATGAGCAGCTTTCCCAAAGAACTCGACCTCTAGGGTCTGGCATGCCAGGGCATGAAACAGTACCTGATTACCCCCCGGGTGGGTTATCATAGCCGCATCCAGTTCTCTGAAAGCACCCTTTTTAGCCATAATAGCCTTGCCGGCATCAGCTTCTTCGGCCGGTGTGCCGTAGACGACAATGCTGCCGCCGAATTTATCCGCCGCCGTTTTTGCGGCTATAGCGGCCGCCACGGTACTCGTAGCTATCAGGTTGTGCCCACAGGCATGACCTATTTTGGGCAAGGCATCATATTCCGCCAGAAAGCCGATGACGGGTTTGCCTTTACCGTAGATGCCGTGGAAAGCCGTGGGCATTCCGGCGGTCCCTTTAGTTATGATAAAGCCGTTTTCTTTTAGAAAATCAGTTAACCATACGGCCGCGCGGCGCTCTTGCATAGCCGTTTCCGGGTTATCGTGGATATTCCGGCTCAACCTAGAGAGCTGTTTATAGCGCCTGTCTATTTCGCCAGTAATGCTAGCTTTGAATTTCTCGGTATTCAAATTTATACCTCAATCCTCAAGGAAACTAATATTTTGTCGGGCAGGGCTTATCGTAATTAATCATATTGCTTTCACAGAAGCCTTTATCGGTGAAATACTTGACCATTTTCTCCTCGTTCCTGGGAACAAGGGCGCGGATAACGTTTATTCCTCTAGACTTGCAGTAATTTTCCAGGGCGTCGATGAGCATGGTGCCGATACCGCTTCTCTGATAGTCAGGATTGACCGCAATGAGAAAAACTACACCCGTGCCGGTCATGGGGAAACCGGAATACTCAAGCTTGGCCAGGATAAATCCAACCAGCATACCTTCATACTCGGCAATAAAGCTTAAATCGCGAGGCCCACGCAGCTGGTCAGCCACCATTTCCTTTTCAGGAATATCAGCCCACCAGATTTCCAGAGTGGGGGTAATGTCGCTGGATACCATACGGCGTATTTTTACCGCGTTTCTGTTTATTGTCTTCATTTCAAAATTCCCCCTTTAGGTTTATTCGCCGAATTAACTGCGATAAAGCATATTCAATATTATAACCCAGTAAACAAGGGATTTCTAGAATCCAGTCGGTAGACGGATTACTTTTCATTTGTTAAAGATGATAAATTTATCACATTTGATATTGCATACCGATATAAACCGTGTTATAATGAAGCTGCCACGAGAAGAATAACTTTGCGAGAGAAGTGGGTTCTAGCCCCACTTTTTTAATTAGTGAATACGTAAAAAAGAATAAAGCGGAGGTCAGCATCCGAAATGAAGAGCGATTTTTTGCTCGCCATTACGCAGCTTTCGGCGGA
>JAFGOC010000118.1 GCA_016926705.1 Dehalococcoidales bacterium
TTAATTATTTCTTCAGCATTTTGCTCTCTTTTTTCCATCGTATCGTAACGCGGGTCGCTAATCCATTCCTCCTTGCCAATAGCTTTACAAAAGGGTGCCCAGTATTCCTGGTTGGGGTGTACCATCATCATCCAGCGGTCTTTTGTTTTATAAGAATTATACATGGGGTTAGGATTACGACGCCTGTCCCAGATCTTTGGCGGATAGCCGTATAAATTAACCTGGGTATCCAGTCCGAGAGTCCAGACAGCAGTGTGATATAGAGAGAGTTCGATAGCCTGACCTCTACCGGTCTTTTGCCTGTAATACAGGGCGGCACAAATACCGCTGGTCATTTGGGCTGAAGCCACCATATCCATCATTCCCGGGCGCTGTATAGCCGGCGGAGTTTCAGGGTCGGCGGTAACAAGCCCCATTGGGCCACCGTAAGACCAAGCGGCGACATAGTCATAGCCGCGGTCCCTGGCTTTAGGGCCTTTAGTACCATAGCCTGTTAGCAGACAATGGATTAAATCAGGGAATTTATCCTTGAGGTCCTTATAGGTCAGTTTGAATTTCTCCAGTACGTCAATGGAGTAATTGGTGACAAAGACATCGGCACCTTTAAGGAGTCTGTGCATCAACTCGAGACCTTTATCGTTGCTTAAATTAATGGCTACGCTCTTTTTGTTACGATTGAGGAACTCAAAATGTAGTTCAATTTCGCCGGCATTATTCTTGATGATAAGAGGTGTGCGGTTAAAGCTGACCAAACTCCGCTGCCAATCTCCCCAGAGAGGTTCGATCTTAATGACCTCGGCACCCCAATCTGCAAGTACAGCCGTGGTAGCTGGCATAGCTACCACCTGGTCGAAAGCAATTACTTTAACACCATCGAGTAATCCGGCCAAAACACCCCTTTCCTTAATAATTAATAACCACTAACATCGTCACCGGTTTATTGGTCTTATTAATAATCTCCCGGCCCTCGTTAGGAGCGAGATAAAGCGAATCCATGGGACCCAGAGTAACTTCTTCCTTTTTATTCTTTACCGTTAACTGACCGTCCAAAACGATATAAACCTTCTCGTTGGGATTATCTTCATACGCCCATTCAGCGCCACCACCAGGCAGGAAATAAGATAGACCCACCCAGAATTTCTGGATACCGGTTTCTTCCTTTCCCTGAAGACGCATAGCGGTCATATTAAAGTGTTTGGCGGCAGCGTAAGGTTTTACTTGAGACAAGCTGACCTTTTTCATATTTCCTTCCTCTTCAATTATTCTCGCCCTCGTTCATTGCATGCCGTATTTATAAACGCGGTCAGGAACGTCATTCAAATCTTCCTCGTCGATAAAAGCAACCATCCGTACAATCGAGCCATCGCCCATATACCAGCGGATGGGAAAACCGGAGATTTTACAGCGCTTACCGACAACTTTGGCAATATCGCCTCCGACATTTTCCCAGCCGAGGATTCCGTTTCGCATTATAAGGTTATGGCACGGTTCCCACTCGGGAAAATCATCGATTACTTCATGCCCGCCGGACCATTGCTTATATTCTTCGAAAAGGTCTTTTCTTAAGGGACCGGGGCCGTGTGGACCGATTGCGGTATGCAGCGGATGGTCAAGCGCCTGCTGGTCAACCCCGACGGCTTTAGCTTTATGGGCGACAAACCATTCACCGGCTTCTTTGCCGAGCCCGGGCGAATAGCAAAAGTATTGTGTGTTGTCTCCCCAGTACTTGTTCCAGCCGGTATGGACGATGATAATATCGCCTTCTTTCATAGGCAGCTTTTTATTAGCAGCATCGAGGTCTTTAGCAGTGATCAATTCCCATTTCTGCTTGGGAATGTCCCAAATCACGGCATCGCCATAATAGCAGGTAAGCGGAATTTCATGGGTGAACCGGCCGCCCTCGAAAACATGCGCCGGCGAATCGGCGTGGGTAGTGCAGTGCATCGTCGTCGTCACATATTGCGAAAGCACGCCGGACTTCGCCATGTAATGCATCCTTTCAATCTTGACATCGGCAAAATACGGCCAGAGCGGACAGCCGCTGCCGAAAGGATGACTTAGATCTACCAGTACTTCCTTTCCCATAATAGTACCTCCCGTTCTCTATATTAATTATTTACCACGCTACCAGGTGGTTACTCCACCATCAATGTAGAGAATCTGACCGGTAATAAAACTGGATGCATCGGAAGCGAAAAATATCGCGGGGCCGACGATATCTTCCGGGAGCGCCCATTTGCCCATCGGGATGCGGTCTTTCATCTGTTTGGCGTAAGCCGGGTCGGCTAAAGCGTTTTTAGTAAGGTCGGTCTCGACAATAGTCGGGGCTACGGCGTTGACCAGGACATTGCTTTTTGCCCATTCGCAGGCCAGCGTGCGGGTGAGCGTATCCACCGCGCCTTTACTGGGACAATATGCCGCGTATCCAGATGGTAAACCGTATCTGCCTCTGACGGACGAAAGGTTAATAATTCGTCCGCTTTTCTGTTTTAACATTACCCGGCCAACCGCCTGGCAGCAGATGAAGGTTCCTCGGGTGTTGATATCCATGACTTTCTGCCATTCATCAAGGGGGAAAGTATCAGCAGGCTTACGGATAGCCAGTCCGGCGGCGTTTACTAGGATATCAATACGACCGAAAGCTTTAACAACCTTGTCCGCCATATCATTGACCTGTTTTTCGTCGGTAATATCCGCAGTAACCGCCAATGACCCTTTCTTTTTAGCTTCAATCTGTTTTACAACCTCTTTCAATGCCTCGATATTCCGGCTAGCTACTGCGACATCGGCGCCGGCGTCCGCAAATCCTAAGGCGATAGCCTTACCGATACCGCCATGTCCACCGACCACCAGGGCTACCTTACCGCTTAAATCAAACATTTTACTCATCTTTAACCCCTTGCTTTGACTATTTAGTTAGTTTATTTGTGCGGTTCTTTGTTTTGCTACCAGCATTTTCATGACACCTGGAAATATATTGGTGAAACTCATCTACACCCCCCAATAATTTTTGTATTATAAACAACAAACCTGTAACAAATAGAACGTTTAAAACAAAAAAGTACACTATAAAAGCATTATGAAATAAATTATTTACTTAATTAAAACTTCATATTGCATATCATACTTGATTTATAATATGTGACAAGCTATGATTAGAAATGATATTATCTCTTTGAACTTTTGTCAAGCAAATGTTAGATTAGGTATATTATTAAGTTAGTTTTTTATCTGTATTAGTTCTAAATACTTAAACATATAATGAAGGAGGCAAAGTAATAATATGAACGAAGAAAAATTTCCTAAAGGATGGATAGTTGTCGACCATATAATCCCTGGTGTGACTGCGGAAATGCTCGACTGGTGGTGGGTGAATATGGAAAAAGGCTACGAGTTGTGGTGCCCTGAAGAACATAAGGGGTTCAAATGGGAGGTTAAGCCGCCCCTGGGTGGCCATATCGGTGCTGTCCAGATTGCCACCGAGAGTATTGATTACGGTCCCGTAATGAACCTCCGTATCGAATGGGTAGACCCTAACATCGGGACTCAAGAACAAAAAGATTTCTGGACTTATGAGCATCTTTTAACCGCAGGTACAACCGGTGCTCAACCGGGTACGAAAGCCATGATTATGCTTTCCCATCAATGGGAAGCCATTCCCGGCGGATGCAAAATGCGTTCCTGCATGCATGGATTTCCAGAACCGCCACCAGGTAGTGGTCCTCCCCCGGGAAGTATTCCTCCCTCAGGCTCTGTAATGAAACACCCCAGCGGCAAAAAGCCGACCGGTGGAGGCTGGAGAACACATAATATTGCTGAAGTCAGCACTTTCAAAGCTTTCCTCCCGGCTTTATGGGGAATCTGGCAGGCGGTCACTGACCCAGCTATTAACCGGCATTGCTCTTTAAAAATCAAAAAAGAAGGTTCTAAGATAATATACGTTAAATAGGAGGTGAGATATGGCTTCACCAAAAACTTGGGTAAAGGGAATCAAAATAGACTACGATAATTGCCAAGGCTGTAAAACCTGTATGAAAGCTTGTTTTGCAGACGTTATCCGCTGGGATGATACTGATGATAAGCCGATTGTTGCGTATCCAGAAGATTGCGTCTGGTGCCTTGCTTGTGAAGCCGCATGTCCAGTTCAATGCATAGAAGTAATTCCTAATATACCCGCACCTTTACGTTCATCATTTTAACCACCAATAACTAAACAAAAGGAGTAATATTTTGGCTAACATAAAAGAATCGGGTGAAGTTATTTCCACGGATGTATTAATCATCGGCGGTGGCATTGGCGGCCTGGTGACTGCTATAAAAGTGAAAGAGGAAGACCCGGATTTAGATGTCACAATTGTTGAAAAGCAGACTGCCGGCTGGGCAGGGAAGGCTACGAAAATCGGCGGGATTTTAGCCTTTCTTTCACCGAATAATGATGCAGATAAATTCATGGAGTTTCAGGTCCGGAATTCCGGGTTTTATTTAAATGATCAGGAATTACTTTTAAAATATATTCAGAGTTCTTACAAGGCAATTGAGGAATTCGGTGAGTTGGGTGCTAAATTAGCGCGAACTCCGGACGGTAAATTTGTCACTATTCCTACTTTCTGGGCTCCTGAATGGTCAATGACATTTATCGATATTGATTTAATGTTACCTATCATGGCTAAAGCCCGTAAGATGGGGACTAAATTTTTTAATAAAATCCATATTGTCGACCTGCTGAAAAAGTCGAATAGAATTATCGGTGCTATAGGGTTTGATATTATTACTGGTCAATTCTACATCTTTAAATCTAAAGCTACCGTGTTAGCTAATGGTAGTTGTGGATATAAAATAAGGAGATTTTGGATTGCCGGCACCGGTGATGGAATTGCCGCAGCATATCGAGCTGGTGCCGAGATGAGAAACGCTGAATATGGTAATCTCTACGGTCATACTGTATGGCAGGATACTGATAGCGGCATGGTAGGCCATCAATTTCTGGTTAATGCCCAGGGCGAAAACTTATCGAAGAAATACCTACCTAATGAAGGGCCTACCGGTGTGTTCTTACCGGTGCAGTTAGCCGTTGGTCTGGAAAAAGAGGTGGCCGAAGGAAGAGGTCCAATATACTTCGCCCCACCTCCTTCAACCTCTCCATTCGGTGAAATGCGCGTTGACTTGCCAAAATTAAGTGAATGGTCGCGAAGAATGGCTGAAAAGGAAAAGAAGTATGGTTTACCTCCAGATGTCAAGCGGGCGATAGCAGTGCCTTTACATGGCGAAACCTCATGTATCAAAGTTGACCATGAAATGAAGACCAGCCTTGAAGGGCTATGGGCTATCGGGGACACCAGTTACGCTGGCTCGGCAGTAGCAGGAGCGGTGGCTTCGCCCCCAGGTGTTACACCGGGGTCAGGCATTATGTATGCGGCTATTAGCGCAGCATGGGCAGGACCTTCAGCCGCTCGCTATGCTAAAGTAACTCCATCAAATGCTATCAAAGATGTTGAAATAAAAGCCGTTAAGGATGAAATTTTTACCCCGCTGCGCCGTTCAAAAGGCTTTCCTCCATTAGATGCCATAGCAACGTTACAGGAAATAACTGCTCCGATAAAGTACAGTCTCCGCCGGAGTAAAAAACGCTTGGATGAAGCTATAACAAGGCTTGAAGAATTGAAAGAAAAAATGCTTACTTTAAGGGCGAAAGATTTCCATTATCTAAGTAAATGCCACGAAATTAAAAGCATGGCCTTATGCGCCGAGCTAACATTCCGAGCGGCGTTGATGAGAGAAGAAAGTCGGGGGTTCCATTTCCGCGAAGATTATCCTAAACGTGATGATAAAAATTGGCTAAAGTGGATAATTCTTAAACAAGACGAGGGTAAGATGAAGCTTGTAACTCTACCGATACCAATTAACAAGTATAAAATAAAACCAATTAACTAAGGCAATCTGGTCTTTAAACTGAATAGAAATTGGGAGAAATATGGAACATGTAAATTCCGTAGAACATTTTAATGCAGACGTGGCGGTTTTAGGAACCGGTGGCGCTGGAATGGCTGCGGCCATAACCGCCGCTGAAGGTGGAGCCAAAGTCATCGTTTTAGAAAAAAACCTTTTCCAGGTGGGGCATCCAATACCCCCGGTCGGCTTTGGTTTTGCACTTACAACCGGACGTATCGCCGGTAAATCCGCTTTGGACTATTTGAAAAAACTATTTTTAACGAAGTTAGGACTCAACAATGAAATTGAAAATTGAAGATTTTTGTATAAAATGCGGGATTTGTATTACACTGTATCCGTAATTATACGAAATGGATTTTAATAAAGATCTGGTGCGGATAAAAATAAAGGAGATGCCACCAAAACTAGTTGAAAAGGCTAGGCAAAGTATTAAAGATTGTGCGGTAACTGCTATTCATTTAAAGAAATAATTCCGTGATTTCACTCTCTCCTTTACTTGATTTACATATAACGAATGTTCTAAGCTAAAAAGACGAGGCATATAAATTACCAAAATAAGGTGCAAAATGAATAAAGCCAAGCAAGAAGGAATAAAAAAAAGCAGAATCTCAAAAAAAGATGATCCCGAAATTAATCTCCTTATCATACTTGATCAAGCGCACAGTATCGTGAGTAGTGCAGTTGAGCTTGAACTCAAACATCTGCGACTTACCCAACCCCAGGTCAGAATTCTGAATATGCTTTCTCGAGAAAACAGGCCCGTCACGATAGACGAGTTGGTGAACTGGACTTTAAAAGAGTTCAATTCAGTTTCTACTCTCATTAATCGAATGGAAAAAAATGGATTGGTAAAGAAGTACAAAAAAAAGGGAGAATTGAAGAATTATATTACATTAACTGAAAAAGGTGATATCTTATATAATAAGAAAGTCACCGAACGCTCAATCCATCTGATATTTGGCAAACTTTCGGTCGAGGAAAAAAATCAACTTTACGACATATTGAAAAAAGTACGCGATACTACGCGTAATCTCCTGGGTTTGGATTTCAAACCACCCTTTTTACCTTGATTTTGTCAGTTATACGTAAATAATATGTGTCTATCGGGAAAATGACTCCATTCCCCTTAAATGATGCCAACAAAGTTTTTAAAAAGGGGAATAAAAGATCTCGAAGTAACGAACACCGGAATATAACCAGTCAACCAGTTAATGATATTTCGTGTTTCAAGTAGAATTCGACCCTCCCCACACTCTATTCGTGGCGACTCGGACTATCCTAACTATAGGAGATACTAAAAGAGATGCAAAAAGTTCTGTCTATTGTACAACTTGCTCTACCAAGAACTACAAAGCTTAGGCTCATTAAAGCTTTTAAATACTTCCAGTAGCTCGCGAAAGCAGGCTTTTTATTTACCTTCTAACATAGAACCTATGGTCTCTACGTTAGCCCAACAAATAGCATATAGAAACCTGAATTATAAAATTACTCAAAAAGTGAATCTTTTTAGATCAAGTGCTTAAGGTTTGATAAAACTGGCTTAGTAGGTAGTTGTATTGGCATTCGGTCGATAAATTTCATCGCCCGGTTTTATGTCACCAAACCATCGCACAAAAGTAACATTGTATATCGACTTGACTATTAAATTAGCCAGTCCAAAGTTCATCTTAAATGCCTTTTGCGGGCATATCATATAGCAGTGATAGCATCGAATACACCGGTTTGCCAGTACGGGATACGGTTGTAAGGTTATATTATCAACGGGACATTCCACAGCACACCGCTGGCACTGGTTACATCGGGATAGGTCTAATTTCGGTTCTGGCATAAGGAGACGCATCATGCCGTCAGAAATTGTCATTCCCACAATGTCGTAGAATCCCAGACCTGCCTTTAGCGCATCCTTTCGGCTTCCAGTCAGTGTGTTGGGATAGCTTGCCGAAATATGTTCAGCGACAGCTGTAGCAAACTGCGCCGCTTCAGCTAAATCTTCGGCATTAGGACGCCCCGGGAACCTTCCATCAATACATTTAGCGGGATAGCGCACTTCTCCGCGAGCCAGAAAACCACCTACTAGAAATGCTCCGCGGTTGCGCAACTCATAGGTCATATCATATAGGACTCTTCCCGGACAACCACCTGATGTCGCAATGACAAAAGACCGCTGGCCGTTCAACAACGGTAGACTACTCAAGAATTTTTTAACCGGCGTTGGTGCCTGGCTTACATAGCAAGGAGTGGCTATCCCAAATAAATCAGCACTGGTTACATTATGGAGGCTGGCCTTTTTAAGGGGTATTACTTCCACTGTATGCCCTGCCTGCCCAAATGCATTGGCCATAGCTTCGGTCACTTTGCGGGTATTACCTGTCTGAGATAAGTATACTAGCGTTATATTAATTTTGTACCGCCATATTTTACTGTACTCAGATTATAGACATTTGAATTCCAGGGTGCAAGTTAGTTATAGCGCACTAGGGCGTCTTGGCGGAGGCTTTTTTGTCGGAGGGAGACCCGCGAGCCGGAGGTCGCTGATTCAAATCCAACTCCCATTCTACTTCCTGCCTGTAAAAGTATATTAAGAAGTCAGCTGATTGTCCAAATTCTTTATTTTATCCTCAAGAAATTGGTTAAGATGATGGATATATTAGCTGGATGTCTTCTCTATATCACGGAAAAAGGCTGGCCTTAAGGGGTCCCACCTGCCAACCAGCCTGTCGTAAGCAGGCGTGGGAAAGGTCTTCTTGAAGATGCGGTAGTAGTAGAGTTCCTCTACAGATGACAGGTAAGGATTGTCCTCAATGCTATTGAATTCGTCGAGCTCAGTTTGGGATACTTCTTTCTCCGCCTGCGCCCGCATAATATAGGCAACGCCGGAGCCCTGCGCGAAGAAACGCTTGGTCTGATAGATTATGTGGCCGGGCAGGCAGCCCTCGAAGGCCTGGCGCAATATCCATTTGCCGGTCTGTTCTTTCCCGTGAATTTTATACTGTATCGGTATCTTGAGGCTGAAATCCATCACTTTCGCATCAAGGAACGGAGTACGGCTTTCATAGGAATTGGCGGCATTCAGCCTGTCTAGTCTCTGGAGGGCGGTATTATGGGCAACGTTGATAAGTTTATCAACAATGCCAGCGACTTCTTCCGGGTTCTCTCCTTTTTTGAACTGGCCGTCGTAACCCCCCAGGAACTCATCGGCACCCTCCCCGGTAAGCACTACTTTCGTTTGCGGCTTGATAAAGCGTCCCGCCAGGAAATTGGCGATGGCCCCGTGAACACAGCTTTCCTCATACATCTCTTGGTGGTGGATGGCGAGGGGAAGGATTTCTTTTATCTCCTTCTCACCGAACATTAAGACGTGGTGTTTTATGCCCAGATATTTGGTAACGTCCTTAGCCAGCGGCAGGTCCTGACCTTCCTCCATGCTGACGGTAAAGCATTCTATATCCGGTTTTATCTCATGAGCCATATAGGTTATCAGGCTGCTGTCCAGGCCCCCCGAGAGGAGGACTCCCCCTACAGCATTGTCTTTCATCCTCTTTTCCGTAGCCTCCAGAAGCAGCTCTTTTATTATCTTTTTACCCTGCTCGTAATTTTCTAACTCTGGTGTTTTCACGGCTTCTTGAGGGTATTTCATGAAACCGTTTTCCCGCGAGTAAACATAACCCGGAGGGAACTCTTTGACGTCTTCAGCGATACCAACCAGCGCCTTAGCTTCGGAGGCGAAGCACAATTTGCCGTTGCTATGACCATAATACATGGGCTTGATGCCCGCCCAGTCGCGGGCCAGCACCATTTGCTCGCCATCAGCCACGGCGCAGGCAAAATCGCCATCCAGTTTAGACGCAAACCCGGTGCCGTATTTTTTATAAAGGTTGAGTAACGCCCCGGCATCCGTCTTGGTTCCTTTTTCCGGATTATAGACACGACCGTCGAGAACAACGGCTATATTTCCCTCTTTAGCGTGATGCGAACCGGATTTACAGCCGGCACCCACGTTCAACTCAAGACTGCCCAGGTTGATTTCTCCCGACCTGTGCAGCCAGGTCTCGTCGGGGCCGCGATAGCTTATCTTCTCAAGCATCCCCTTAAGTTCGCCGTTATCTCTTCCAAGTACTCCCGCAATACCAGCCATAACAGTAACTCCTTTCTAAAATCACTCGCTTATCTAATAGTCGTCAGGCTGCCTGACACTTTTCCAGCACCTTGATAGCTTCAAAACCGTCAGCACAGAAGGCATCAGCGCCTATTTCACGGGCATATTCATCGGAGACGGCGGCGCCGCCGATGAGGACTTTAACCTTATCTCTAAGCTTGTTTTCTTTCAGTGCTTTGATTATAGTGTCCATTTCCTTCATGGTGGTGGTTAGCAGGGCGGAGAGACCTAAATATTCCGGATTTTCCTGCCTGATTACATCGACGATTTTGTCCTCCGAAGCGTCTGTGCCGATGTCGATAACCTGATAACCGGCACCCTTGAGCAAAATAGCCACGATATTCTTACCGATATCATGAATATCACCTTTTACGGTGGCAATGACGAATTTACCTTTGGTCTCAACATTAGATTTTTCAAGAAGCGGCTTGAGCACGTCCATAGCCGCACCGACGGCGTCGGCGGATGCCAGCATATCCGGGATGAAGTATTCTTTCTTTGAGTATTTTTCACCGACGATTTCCATGCCGGGCGTAAGGGCTTCAATGATAATTGAATCCGGAGAAACACTGTCAGATATAGCCGATTCGGTAAGCTCCAGCACGCCTGGAGTCCCGGAGAGAGATTCGTCGATGCCCATGTCATCTTTAGTTTTTCTGCCCTGTATCACATTCTCTTTTATTTTTACCAATAAATCTTCAGTCATGGTTATCACCCTCCTTTGTAAACATTCAGTCGAGGCAGCAGGCCGGGTATCTCACGGTAAATTTTAGCCGTTGTAGCCCGGTCAATGTGTTCGACAGGTTTTGCGAGAAGCTCCTGCAAGTGTCCGTTGGCTAGAGCGAAGACACTATCACTATCGCCTTCTCCTTCAAAGGGGTAGGGTGGCGATATTTCCCCGGTGCGCATGACGGGGCGGATATAGTTGATGAACATCTTTTGCGGCGTGGCGACTACATCCCTTATCTGTTTTTTGACGGTTTCCAGCTCCTGTTCGTTGATACCCGGTGATTTCAGGAAGAACTTAATCATCTTAAAGTGAGCGTTATCCAGGACGGCCTGGAGTAAACAGAACACGGAGTTACAGTCCAGCAGCCCGAAGGCACAGTGCAGGAACTGCGGGCCGCTTAACGTGACCAGGATATCAGAGAATAATCTTTCAATCGACGACTGCTGTCCGGGTATTTTCACATCGCAGACACCGGAGGTGGAATAGTTGGGCAGGCTATAGAACCGCGCCATCTGGGCGCAGTCAATGTTGTACTGGCTGGTCTCCACACTACCGTAGGAATCCCCCAGTGTGTCCATCCTGGCCCTTACGGGAACGGTGCCGTAAAGTACCGGCGTCCCTTTGTTGACCAGCTGGCCGAGCGTTATGCCAGCCAGCACCTCGGCGTTGATTTGAGCTAAGATACCTGCTTCCTTGATAGGCGCCGATGTCCCAGCCTGCGGCGATGAGGAGACTACGATGGGCAGTCCTCTTTTACACACTTCCATAAAGGTCTCGGTAGTGTCATCGACGAACTGGAGCGGGCTTTTAACCAGGCAGGTAATAAATGAGATTAAGGGGTTATTTTTAAGGTTGTCCCGGCCTCCAGCTATAATTTCCGCCATTTTCACCACGTCGTCCAGCTGCTTGAGGTTGGTCAGGCCGGACATGACGTGCTTGGTGGTGTTGTTCAGGCAGGCAAAGTACTTGTTAACGTCCTTATTGTCTTCATTGATGTCCTTATCCTGTATATTGACCGTCCGTATATAGCCATCGACGGTTTCCAGGTGTTCGCAGACATGCGCCGAATCGCATAAATCGGCAACCGTGCCACGCCTCGGCTTGAATTCAGGTATCTTGATTTCCTTTTTAGGGTCAGCTTTACTTACATAAGTCGGAAAATCGACATCCAGCCAGGTGTTGGTCTCCGAGCCAGTGATAAAATATACCCTGGGTTCGTCGCCCCTCATCACCAGGGCATTATCGGGGTTCCTGGCACCCAGTGTGACCGTGCATGGAGCGCTATCAAGAGCAGCGGTAACAAGTTTTTCCGGTATCTTGATATGCCAGCAGGGGATATTGCTGCCGGATACCTTCGATACTGCGGCTCCACTACCCTGATATATCTTAGCGGCGTTTTTATTGAAGCAAAGCAGTCCGAGGTTATTGAGTATCTCGATTGATGCGTCGTGAATTTGCTGGACCTGCTCACAGGACAGTCTTTCTAGAGGTTTTTCAATCAAAATTCCTTCTCTGGGCATTTCGTTCCTCCTTGTTTACCAGCTAAAGTCGCATATTTTTAGAGCTAACTACTCACTGTCGTTTAAGGCTTCTATTACAGATACGGCATGAAAACCGTCGGCTCCATAGCCGTCCGCTCCGATTTCTCTGGCGTATTCTTCAGAAACGGGTGCTCCGCCGATAATTATTTTTACCTTATCCCTAAGCCCGCTTTCCTCAAGCGCCTGGATAGTGTCTTCCATACTCACCATGGTGCTGGTTAGAAGCGCTGAAAGCCCGAGATAGTCCGGCTTTTCTTCCCGCACGGCTTTCACAATATCTTTAGCTTCTATATTGTTGCCGATGTCTTTAACCTGATAGCCGGCTCCCCTTAGCAGAATGATGACGATATTTTTACCGATATCATGAATATCACCTTTTACGGTGGCAATGAGTATTTTGCCCTTGGGCTTGATGCCACTTTTTTGAAGGTGAGGCTTTAATATTTCCATGGCGGCACCTACTGCCTCGGCCGAGGCCAGCATATCCGGAATAAAATACTCTCCGGTCTCGAATTTTTGCCCAACGACTTCC
The DNA here is from genome assembly GCA_016926705.1 of Dehalococcoidales bacterium. Taxonomy (GTDB): domain Bacteria; phylum Chloroflexota; class Dehalococcoidia; order Dehalococcoidales; family RBG-16-60-22; genus RBG-13-51-18. The sequence goes on from JAFGOC010000118.1 coordinate 12,909, forward strand.
ATAGAAGCAGTAAGACCTTTACTGATAACTTCAGATACATCGGCGCCTGAAGCCAGTGCTTCTTCAACCAGTTCGGTGACGCCGGGCTGGCCTGCCATGCCTTCCTCTATCCCCTCGTCGTCTTTGGTTACTCTACCCTGGATTACGTTCTCTCTGATAAGCTCAATGATATTGCTGGACATTTACAAATCCTTTCATTTCAGGGCTTTACGCCACAATATCTTTAATCTCTGATAAAACACGCTTCCTAGTTTCATCTGGCAAGCTGGGAACCGGGCTTTTCAGTATGGACTTAACCTTTTCAGCCGCCATTTCCCATGTTGTATGCCTGCCTTTCTCCTCCCAATTTTCCCGGCTGTTGCGGTCGCTTAAGGTCGGCTGATAGTGTTCTTTGCGCATAAAACGCCGCGTATGCTTCGCCGTGACAAAGTTGCCGCCAGGACCGATTTCTTTCATAAGGTCATAAGCAATTGTTTCATCGTTGATCTTAATGCCTTCGACAGCCCTCATCACCATGCCGAGTATTTCGTTATCGATAACATATTTTTCATAGCAAACGGTCATGGCGAACTCCATTAACCCAGCGCTGTCATGAATGAAATTCGCGCCTGACAGAGCGCAGAGCAGGTTGGTAATTGCCGATTCGTAGCCGCTCTGGGCATCCGGCGTCTTGGAGTCGGTCATGCCGCCGGTGGCGTAATAGGGCAGTTTATAGAACTGCGCCATCTGTGCGCCCGCGGAGTTAAGCAACCCCATCTCCACAGAGCCAGCGATGTATTTATAGTCGCGCAGGTCGGTGGTGGTGGCTACCGAGCCGAAGATGGCGGGTGTACCCGGGTTGACCGCCTGCGCAAGTATTAACCCCATCAGCGAATCTGCCGTTTGAACTACCAGGTTACCAGCCAAAGTTACCGGTGAGGTAGCGCCACATAAAGGCTCCGACGGGCAGACCACGGGCAGACCACTTTCGGCGGCGGCAACTAGCATGTCGCCGTATTTGGCGTCGATAATGAAAGGGCTGATAACGCAGCTGATGATGGAGATAATGGGGCGTTCTCTTAACGCTTGCGGCGAGCCGGCCACCATCTCGGCTATGCGTATTACCTCGCGCATGCCGTCAATAGTATAGACTCCTCCCATGATGTGCTTGGTGGTGTTATCAAGTCCGGTAAAGAAACGGTTGACATCGACTTGCTCAATGGGGAGTTCATTGGGGTAGGTCGGCAACAGAAAGAGGTGGATATTATCTAGCTTATCAACCAGTCTGCTGATGTTTTTTAGGTCTTCAAGAGTGGCCTGGCGTCGCTCGCCGGTAGCCGTATCGTATATATAGAGGGCGGTGCCTCCGGTGCCGGTATAGACCCGGGTGCCTCCGAGATGGATATCATGTTTCTCATCGCGACCGCAGAGGGTGACCTCGGAGGGGGCTTTACTGATGAGTTCCAGCGCTTTTTTTCTTGGTAGCCGTACGCGGCGTTTTTCACTATTAACGCTGGCGCCGGCTTTCTCGAAAGCATCACGCGCTTTATCTGAATTGACTTCATAGCCTATTTCTTCAATGATGTTTAGTACTGTTTCGTTTATACTGGATATATTTTCGGGGGTGAGGGGTTTATAGCTGCCCCCTTCGAGTCCTTTACGAATCATCTTTTTTACTCTATCTCCTCCTGCCCGGGCAGTCCTTTTCCAAACAGGTAATGCACGGGTTATAATTTTCAATTTCTTTATCGGGTCTGCCTATGCCGATGATGCCGGATACCGATTTCTGGGGCACCATCAACATACTGTCATTCAAATTAATGCCCGCCGCATTATCTCCCAAGGCTTTAAAAACCAGTCCTTGCTGGCTGACATCCCAGTCGCAGTAACCGGGACTGAAGCGGCGGCTGATAATAAACCCGTCACGACCAGTATCCTTTCTTATACTCTGTTCAACCCAGATAGCCAGCTTCTCCACCGTACCCGAGGCGATGGCGTCCAGTACCGTCGCCTGGAGAATCAGCCCCTTCTCCGCCAGGTGGGCAGCCAGGTCTTCCAGGTAATTGCCTATCGTGCAGGCGAAAAAGGCCACCTTTTCACAGCGTTCCATAAGCCTGGCAACTTTATAACTTTCCAGAATTATTGAATCGCCAGTATCGACACGATTGCCGTTAACAGCTTTGATGCCTCTGACTGTATGAGAATAAAAAGGCGCAATAAAGTCATGATAATTTTCGATGTAATCATCAACCAGAGAGTCGATACGAGATGATGGTGTAGAATTGCCGTTGTAGCCGATACGGTTTAATATTTTATCCTTATCAATTTGAATCGGGTCATTCATGAGAGTCATATTTTCATCCCCTTACTTTTTCTAAAGACAGGCACAATGGGCATACGTACCCTATCGCCGTAAAAATGAGCGCATAAAAGGGGGAAACCTAAGTGAATAACTTGGGGTGGAGTTTTTAACTCACCAAAGATGTATGGCCGGGAGGGGCCGAGAAATTGAAAGCTATAGACCTGGTAAACAGCCTATTGCTGATGGATCACAGAAATACTGGAATCAACAGGGTGCGGCGAGATTCACAGAAATGATAAAAGTCCCCAGACAACACGTCTCATTTACTTCATCAGGTCACGATTTTTTTCCTTGTACCTTCGTTTCTCAAAAAATAAACTTACATGTCCATCCTAACATGATATCGGGTTTGTGTCTAACATAATTCAGGTCACCATAACTAAGTATATGGGAGTTTTATGGGGGTATGTTTATCTTAACAAAGATAAAGACTCTTTAGCCAAAGACAAGCTGGCTAACCGACTTTTAATATAAAAAGCACCCCTCATTTGAACTTTTTATCATGTAACAAGTATTTATAGCAGGAATTCGGCACGGGCTAGTTCCAGCACCGATTTCCACTGCTGGCAATTATCCGGCGGTTTAATATTTTCCTCAAGGATAGCCTTGGCACCGAGGTTACAGACCCTGGTGCCCCTGCCCGGCTCTTCCGTCCAGTCCAGTCCGCCAAGCCAGCCAATATTCCATGCGCAGGCTTTTTGCTGGCATCTTAAGAAGCTCTTACCTGCAATCTTAATTGTTTCCATATACCTTACTTTTCATTGTTACGGCTGCTATTTCTGAATCTAAAAAGGATAACTATTTATGGCCAGTACCACTTAACATGGTGCTCATCATGGTCGGTTAGTTTATGCACCAGGTTTGTTATAGATTCCTCTATTGCGTCCGGTGCCTTTTGCGCCATATTCAGTAGGCAAAGATCGCTTGCGACCGGATATTATCACTGTTATGGCTCCTGTCTCTTAGCATTTTTACAAGTTTTGGTACAAAAGGTCTTACTGCCTCTGGCTCTTCTTCTGAAATTAACGCAAGAATAAAGCAAGCCCTGAACCTTACTATGGAGTCCGGGTCTTCAAGCAACTGCCCCAGTCCAGAACGAATCTCTTCCCGTGCCCACGCATTACGGGCGAGTCTAACTTTTTTATCATGATCGGCGTTTTTAATTCCTTGAGAATTCCTCCCAAACGATCGGTTATGGTTATCACTCCAGCCTCCTGGCTATTATCTTATTATTTCTTCTTTAAATTTATATCCATTGCCTCGTCATCAACGTCACGGTAATAGCCTTCATACAGGATTAATTCCGGGTGTCTATCCAAGCTACCGTAACCATCGATGTTAATACCTCTTTCCTTAGCGATATCTAGATTGAAAATACGAATCATGATTATTTCCAGCGGTTTATCTCCAAGGACAACCTCACGCTCCACACAACTTAAATTCCGTATTTCATCAAGAGCAAGGCCGTACCGGCTGACCATATAACCTAACAATTTACCTTCTATGTTCTTAAGAGACTTGTTCTTCTCTCCTTTGATTATCGTTCCCACTTTACGCCAGAACATGGTATCGCCCCTTTTTTGATTATCATCAATGAGTGCTTTCATGAAGTCCGCGACCGCCAGGCGTTTAAAATCTCGCTGCAGATAATCTTGCTGGTCTCCTTAGCTGGGTCAGGGTCATTAATCCTTCCTTCCAGGACCTCCTCGAGCCTGTTGTCAGGGACACGGCAATCTATGAGATAATCCAAGATGCGTATTCTTAGATTATTTTCAGCACTATTATCCTGACTGGCTTCCCATTCTGCCTTCAGTTTCTGGTATAGCTCAACTGCACTTACTTTACGCACTTTTTAAACCCCCATATTTTTTAACACGATGGATTTCATCACACACTTACGACTCAATCAAATCATCTTGAGAAACGTCTATTTTTATCTTATTTTTGTCTTGAACAAGAATTTCCTCGGGAGAGAACATAAGTTCATTTCCAGGAGTGTCCTGGTTTACGCTGAATTTTCTTATTTCACCTGTCCAGGAGTCACGTATCACACGGTCGATGGTGCCCAGAGCATTGCCTTCCCTATCGACTACTTCAGTGCCATATTCTATGTCCATAACTAAAGCTCCCTTACCAGACGCACACGTTTCTATGCATATTTAGAGAAATGCGCAATATATTAGTCTTCAATCTCCTGTGGCTTTATTATCAGAATCGGCAATCCGGATTCTCTCAAAACCTGGTCGGCTACGCTGCCGAACACAATGCGGCTGAGGCCGCTGTGGCCATGAGTTGCCAGTGCAATCAGGTCAACCGCCTCATCTTGAGCGTAACTGACAATGAGATTACCAGCTGAACCCTCTACAACGACGCACTCCACTTCAAGACCATTTTCTCGCAGTGACTCTGCCACTTCCTCGAGATATTTCACGGCTTCTTTTTTCAACCTTTGTTCTTCCTGCTGAATTAGATTGGGGGCCATGTTAACGGTGCCCGGAGTTGCAGATACAAATGTTGTGGCCGGAATCGTATAAGCCTGGAAAAGCACTATCTTACTGCGAAAACGCTTGGCTTGTTCAACTACATAAGGCAAAATCTGCTCGGCAAGTTTGGAGCCGTCTAAGCAAACCAGGATTTTGTCAAACATATCCATTACACCTCCTTGTTTATAAGACCTTTCCCAAACAGCAGTTTATGATTGGAATGAATTTATAATCATTTCTTTGTATTCCTCACTCTTGAAAAATGGTTAAATTGAGAAAATATAAAACAGAATTATCTTTAGAAAAAATGAAAGGAAAAATCTAGGTAAGATAATAATAATGATGAAATTGAAAAATATCTTTTAAAAAGAAACAGGTTGGAGTAATACCCAACCTATCCAGCAGGATAACATAATGAGTAAGTGCTGTCAAGTTGCTATTATTGTTTACTGCCGAGGCTGAACTCCAGTTGAAAAGTTCTTTCTTCCGTACAACTTGCTCTACCAAATCTTAATTTTTTCTGACATTTATCCGACATTTTGCGAACACCTCACAAAAGGCAAATAATTAAGAAGGCTCGCGATAGTTGTTGGTTATTAATAAGAATTTATTTCAATAACCTTTCCGTGCTACTTTAGACGTAATTAGGAACATCTACTTAGATTGTGAAGTCTATTTCAAATATGGAATTCATAAATAATTCTGCGCGGACATTCCAACTAGTGTTATTAAGCAGGCAGTTATATTTGACTGAATATCATAATCACTTAGCTTTTTCACCCAACTTCAACGCCACATACTCAATAATAACGCCATAAACTACCCCCATTATGAACCCTATAACATCTTTAAAACCCGTGGAACTATAAAAAGCGAATGAAACTAGTAAGCCCAAGAGCACTCCACGCCCAATTGCCTGTAATGTGTTCAGCCTACCCCAGGCCAGACCAATCACTATGCCCATGAGCAAACGATTGAACCAGAAAGAAAATAGATAATAAGCCTCATTTGTAAATCCTGATCTGATCTGGGCACCAACGATACACACAACACCTAAAATTGCACCCGTAACGATACATATTAACATCCTTCTAGTGAATATATTCATATTCGCTCCTTCATGGGCTATTATAAAAATTTAGTTATTATCAGTTAGTAATCGGCGGCTGATTTGTAGCAGCTTTTCATTTCCTGTTGGTGACAGACCGAGAGCATTAATTTGTTTCTGTAGTGATTCGTAACTTCCGTAGCCACCCAAATAGCCATTTACCCGTGCAGCGGCGGTCGAATGTATTAACTGAACGGTCTCCGGATACATTGCTGTAAATTCATCAAAAAGGTCCGGCTTCTGCTGAAGATAATACTTTTGGTGATAATCCTCAGCCAGATAGAATTCTGAAAAAGGAATTACTTCAGTAAGAATTTCTTGCCCCAGCTTGGTCTCTTGCCGCTGCTTCGATGCTAAGGCCACACTTTTCTGGTCTTCGTTATGGTAGAAGATTATTGACATATATTGTCTCGACCGCGGTTGCGCTGTTGGATTATGAGCGTTCCAGAAGATCTCCAACAGTTCTTCATAAGTGATTATTGTTGGATCAAAGTCAATTTGAACTGTCTCCGAATGGTCACCCAGAGTATAATAACCGGGATTACTGGTTGTCCCGCCAGCGTAACCTACACGCGTTCTAATCACACCTTCGATACTCCCGAACCGGGAGTCCGGTCCCCAGAATCAGCCCAAAGCAAAAGTAGCCGTCTCCATTTTTACCGAGGTCACTTTATCAATAGGCGGTATAGCGGGAGTACTTATCGTTACATTGTTCGCTATATCCATGAATTGTTGCTCCTCACTGCACCCTGTACTAAAACTAGCCATAATAAGGGTTAGCATTATAACTATTAATGAAATCACGATAAATTTGTTTATCATTTTCTATCAATTTTTACGCTCTTCAAAAATCAAAGCAATCGAGTTGATACAATAGCGAAGTCCGGTCGGAGGCGGACCGTCTTCAAATACATGCCCAAGGTGTGCACCACATCGCCAGCACATTACCTCTGTTCTGACCATGCCTAGACTATTATCTGTTTCAATTTCAATGCTCTTATCGGATATCGGGGCAAAGAAGCTGGGCCAGCCGGTTCCGGAATCAAACTTTGCTTCTGAACTAAAGAGCTCGTTGCCGCAACAAACACATTTGTAAATTCCTTTTTCGTGAAAATCGTAATAATTTCCAGTGAAGGGTCTTTCGGTACCCTTCATCCGGGTAACCTCAAATTGTTCTGGCGTTAGAATTTGCCTCCATTCTTCGTCACTTTTAATGATCTTACCGGCCATAGCTTCTCCTTCCTGCTCTAAGGATGATGAATGTCTATTTGGAGGCGATGCATTTTCGCAACCAAGCGTAAATAATATTGCACAAACCAAAACCAATCCTATAAAAATCCTGAAGATCATAATTGTTTATTTCTCAACTCGTCCTTACTAAAATAGAACTTGACATCAGCACATTAATTCAATATTATTAAGTAATAGTAACCGTTACTATTATTATTTTATTGGAGTTACAAGAATAATGTCAAGGAAATCAATACAAAGAGACGCGATTTTACAAGTAATTAAAAATACTACTTCCCATCCAGGAGTTGATTGGATTTATGACGAGGTCAGAAAAGAAATTCCCAATATAAGCCTGGGAACCGTTTACCGTAATCTGCGTCTACTGGCACAGGCAGGGGAAATAAGAGAACTGGATATCCCTGGTAGCGCAAAACGGTTTGATGGCGACACGAGCAACCATCGCCACTTAATATGCGAAAAATGCGGCCGTATTTTCGATTTATATGAGGCTGTAGACCCCAAAATAGAAGCAAGGATATTTCAAAAAACCGGTTTTAAAGTGAAAAGACAATACCTGAAACTCATTGGATTATGTTCAGATTGTCAAAAACAAGAAGAACAACTGAAAACCTATATTTATGATAATAGTCTTATAAAAGGAGGGGAAAAATGACAATCGACGAAGCTACAGGGAAAAAACTCGGCAAGCTAAGAGTCTGGAACATCGTCGTCGGCTTGATACTTGCGGTACAGGCAGTATTGATGGCCCTCCTGACGAACGACTTCTCCATCCCGGTAACGGCAACCTTTCTACAGGGGATGCCGGGTACTCCGTCCACGCTCCAAAACATCTGGAGCATACAGACGGGCTGGGGAGTTTTCGCCTTCATGGCGATATCCGCCGCCGCCCTGCTTCTCATCGCCTCTCCCTGGGTTTTCCCCTGGTATAAGCGCAACCTGCTCCAGAACAGGAACTACGGTCGGTGGATAGAGTATTTCTTCAGTTCATCGATCATGATAGCTTTAATAGCGCAAATCTGCGGTATTACAGATATCGCCGCGCTGATGGCCATTTTCGGTATCAACGCCAGCATGATCCTCTTCGGCGGTATACAGGAAAAATACGAACAGCCCGGAAAACCCAGCTGGATACCTTTCTGGTACGGCAGCTTTGCCGGTATCATACCCTGGATAGCCATAGTGGTCTATATAGTTTCCCCGGGGGTCAGCGCCTCACCGCCCGGATTCGTCTATGCCATCATCGGTTCCTATTTCGTTTTCTTCAATAGTTTCGCTGTCAACATGGTACTGCAATATAAGCAGGTAGGCCCCTGGAAAGATTACCTGTTCGGCGAAAAGGTATATATAATATTGAGTCTTTCAGCCAAATCTCTTTTAGCATGGCTGGTCTTCGCTAACATACTGGTACAGTAATTTACCGGAAATACTTAAGGCAGTTATGGCTTAATATTATTAAGAAAATATTCTAAATATAAGAAACTGATTGTAGCCCAAAGACAATTAATCAAAGCTTAGGACAATTTACGTAAGGTTAATAACCTGATTATTTTGTGATTTGTATAAGAAACTGGTAAGACGCTACCTTAGCATCAATATTTTTAGAGTTATACAAACAGGCACTAATAAAGGAATATAAAATTGTCAAACGCTACGAATTCCAATGAAGTTTGCCAGAATGCATCGATTGACATTAAGGGCATCAACAAAAGTTACGGCAAGCTTCAAGCGCTGAATAATGTTGATCTGGTAATCGAACAGGGCACAGTTTTTGCCTTGTTGGGGCCTAATGGGTCAGGTAAAACGACACTGGTGCGTATTTTAACAACCTTGCTACGGCCGGACTCCGGTAGCGCTCATGTCGCCGGCTACGATGTCGTAAGGGAAGCCCATTCCGTACGGTCAGTCATCGGGCTGGCCGGCCAGTATCCAGCCGTAGATGAAATCCTAACCGGTAAAGAAAACCTGGAAATGATCGGCCGGTTATATCACCTGGGAAAATCAGTAGCCAGAGCACGGGCAAAAGAATTACTTAATCGGTTCGATCTTGCAGAAGCCGCGAACCGGCAGGTCAAAACATTTTCGGGCGGCATGCGGCGCCGGCTTGACCTCGCCGCTACTCTGATTGCCCGCCCTTCTATTTTATTTTTGGATGAACCGACTACCGGACTTGACCCACGCAGCCGCCTGGGATTATGGGAGGTTATCGCAGCCCAAGCTAAAGACTGCAATACCGTATTCCTGACCACGCAATACCTTGAGGAAGCCGACAGATTGGCCAATAAAATCGCCATTATTGATAAAGGCCGTGTTCTTCGCCAAGGAACAAATCAAGAACTAAAAGAGTGCTGCGGCGGAGACACTTTGATAAAAGTAAGGATTGCCGACAGTAATAAAATATCAAAAGCCAGCGATGTTCTAGAAGACTTAGCAGCAGGGAAATTGGTGAGTTATCCGGATACCGGAGAGATCACGATACCTGCCATTAACGGGCCGTCCTTAATGCCTGAAATAGTCCGCCGCCTAGATGCTCATAACATCATTATTGCCGAACTTGCCCTAAAACCGCCCACTCTTGACGATGTATTTTTATCCATCACCGGGCACACGGCTTTAGAAAATGCGGAGGCGAAACAGAACACACATATTACCGGCAGGGATGATAAATGAACATTATAACTGGTTCCAGTATTATGAATAGCTTATCGGATATTGGAGTAATGACACGGCGGAACATGTTAAGGTACATAAGGTTGCCCCAATTACTGGTTTTTAACGCATTATTGAATGTTGTGTTATTATTACTTTTTAATTACGTTTTTGGTGGGGCGATTCAAACCGGAGGTATTGCTTATATCCAGTACTTTTTACCTGGTTTCATGGTGCAAACGGTGGTTTTCGGTTCTACGCAGACCAGTGTCGGTTTATCTGAAGACCTGGCTAAAGGTATGATTGACCGCTTTCGTTCTTTACCGATATCCCGCCTGGCGTTTATCACGGGGAGGGTAATTACCGACGCCGTGCGTTATGCTGTATTAATAACGCTTATGATAATCGTCGGGAGTATCATGGGCTTCCGGTTTGAAAACGGAATAATGCCCGTACTTTCCGGGATTGGGCTGACAATACTCTTTGGGATTGCCCTTACCTGGGTTGGTGTTTTTATCGGGATATCGGTTAAAGACGTAGAGACCGCGCAGGTAGCCGGCTTTGTCTGGGTATTTCCACTTGTATTTGCCAGCTCTCTTTACGTGCCGATTGAGACAATGCCTTCATGGTTACAGGTTTTTTCAAATATTAACCCCGTGACACCAATGGTTGACACAATGCGGGCACTTTCTTTGGGCGGCAGCATATCAGCTTCATTATGGAAAACTCTTGCCTGGGATGCTGCGATTATCCTTATTTTCCTCACATTGGCGTTGAGACGCTATAAATCAATCGGACAGTAAAATATATGTAAAAATCAAATAAGAAATACGTTATTTTTGTGAGTAATATCGCATAAAAATACATTTTTAAAACACTATACTTGATGTATAGACATAAGAAAACAATAATATGATCATTTATTAGCTCTATTTCACCATCATACCGCGGTTAAAGGGGAATAAAAATGGAAACAGCCGGTAAATGTACAGCATCGATGGATTTTTCAGAAGGGTGGCGTGATTGGAAAAGCAGATTAAAACAATCTGTTGAAAACAGCCGGGCATATTATCAGGATGAAACCATAAATAACCTGTTACAGAAACTCAATGTGTTCTTAAATAACAAAGTCTGTGCGTCCAATATGTGTGAAGAAATGATTGCAGAGATGTGGGACGCGGGCACATCTGAAGAGCGTAAGACGATAGCTACTTTATTTCTCAAGATTGCAGACAGGTTATAAAAAAAGAAGAAAACAACCGAGGGTAATTTTTATGACCGATAAGAAGCAAGTTAAAACCGCGCCGGACTTTACCGAAAGCGATACCCAAGGCCGACAGGTCAAACTATCCGAATATCGAGGCAAAAAGAACGTAATGCTGGTATTCAACCGCGGTTTCCAATGACCCTACTGCCGTAGGCATATGGCGCAGTTGCGCCGGGATTATAATCAGTTCACAGACCGCAATACTGATATTATCGCTATCGGACCAGAAGGACATGAAGCGTTCAAAGAATGGTGGGATGAACATCAAATGCCCTTCACCGGGATTGCCGACCCCAAGCATGTTATCGCTGACACTTACGGTCAGCAGGTTAAACTAATCAAGCTTGGACGTATGCCGGCTAGTATATTGGTTGATAAGCATGGGCAAATAAGATACACACACTTTGGAGAGTCAATGGCAGACATACCCAAGACTGGGGAAATTCTAACGCTTATAGATGGTCTGAATAGGGAAGATGCCAGTAAGGGATGAAGAGATAGGACAAAGAAAGTCATCGCTGAACTCGGGGCGGGGCTTGGAGTTCACGGCGGGCCAGGGGTTTTGCTGGCAACTATCCGGCGGTCTGGTAGTTAAAGTATAGTTTGGAGGTAACACTCATGACAACACAACACATAATTCTTCTTATTATCAACATTATCGGAGGAACTGCAGTCATCGGCAGTTATATTTTCGGCTTGAAAGGGCAATCCGGCGGGGCGAATGTACTCTGGGGCGGCGTGCCGGAAAATATCAGGCCGGTGTATACCGTCTCTATGATAATTTCAGCCCTTGGATATTTCGCCTTTCTTTATTATATCTTCTTCTGCCTGGAACCGGGACAAGTAAGCATTTTCGGTGTTTCCGGTTTTACGATGTTTTACGTAATATTCGGTATCATTCTTGTCGCCTCGGCCTTCTGGATGCCGCTGACAAATATCTACGTAAATAATCCGAGCACGGGCATATGGATTGGTGTCCGTACTGTTCTAACGTTGGTGGGCCTTGCCTCGATCGCTCTGTTGTTATCGTTTATTACCCTGCAAGGTAAGGTACCCGGCGCGGCTCACTGGCTGGCGGTAGCAGGCAGCGGCTACTTCGCTTTCCATACTGCCGTATTGGACGCTATAGTCTGGGCAGCTTTGTTTAAATAATCACCGCTAAACGATATCTTGAATTTAAAAGATTATTTAAAAAGGAGATACAGTTATGAAAATCGATTTCTATTGCTGGGTAAAGTGAAATACCTGCCGTAAGGCGAAAGAGTTTCTTTCGCAAAAGAACGTTGTAATAAACGAGCGTGATTTCTTTAAGACTCCTTTTACACGGGCAGAGATAATGGAGTTGCTACAGGGGAAACCTGCTTCGGAGATGTTCAATTTCAGAAGCCCGAGTTTTAAAGCACTGGGTTTGGAGAAGGACAAGGTTAGTGACAGAGAACTCATAGATTTAATGTTAAAGGAGCCGCGCCTCGTCCGCAGGCCCGTGGTACGTATCGATGGTAAAGTATATTTCAGCGCTGATGCTAAAGCCCTGGAAAACATAATCAAATAATATGAAACGTTTGAACCCAAAGAAATTGCATGTCAGATATTTAACAGGAGCGTCTCCCGATGAGTTTACGTTACCCAGACGCTACACTCTAACTCATTCCGATAAAACAGGAGAGCTCTTCCTTACGATTGGCAGCGAGTATGATAAAAAGCAGATTTCCGGTCTGTATACCAGGTTGATGAGAGACGAAGTCCTGGCTGAACTTTTCCGTGAGAGTGATAGATTGGTATTCAGGGTTTATTGTCATATAAGCGGTGGATTTGTCTTCGGTACTGCTGGGCTGCGCAACCGCATCTTCCGGGCTGAATTGCCACTTGTTTTAGAAGCTATCAGGTATGGTGACCAGGTTCTATTTGAACGGAATCTCGAACTCGATAATGCGCCAGTTTTAGTAAATTTTGAATCTACTAGTAGCCGATTCAATCAGGTGGAAAACTGGGGAGCCATGCTTGAATACAGGTAGGAATTATTACGAGACAACCAAACGCTGAGTCTTGTCGAAACCGGCGATGATATATTCACTTACAGCCACCAGTATCATGGCATTGTTGGGGTTATCGACAAACTGCCTTAGCCGGGGATGTCTGGCTAGGAAAATATCCTTGAGGCTATTCTTTTTATCTTCTTCCTCGTGAGCAGCGCCGATTACCGTTACCGCAATAGCTTGCGAAATATCAGAAGGCCGGTTGGTTCTATTATCAATCAATAATGAAATATTACTATTTTCTCTTATATTACTGAATTTTCGGGTGTTCCGGTCGGTAACGAAAATCAGCAATCTTAAATCATCGGTTATAGCGAAAGAAACAAGATTGCTATAAGGCAAGCCTTCGCCCAGGGTATTAAGTACCGCGAAGTACTGGGTTCTTATTAGTTCTCTTAGTATTTTTTTTACCTGGTTCATTTTACCGATTGCACTCTAGGTGAAAAGACGTTTCATAAAAAGATTCTATTAATTTTTTAATATACCTCGGGATGGCGGTGCTGTTAAAATGTATTATACTATAATTTCAGCAATACATTTTAGCTCAAAAATGATTCAAGACACTCGTTTTCGGCCGCTAAACGAAAAACGATTCGTAAAGGGCGAGTAATTACTGATTAGAATTAATTATCCTTATAAGATGTAAAAAGTTAACCCAAAATCCCTCACGGTTCTATATATTGATCCCTCATATCCACTTAAGGGGATTCGAACCAACGGACTATGTTATATTAAAAACCAGGCAAAAGGTTCTGTCTTTTGTACAACCCCCGCTACCAATTTTTTATTTAGACGTCAATAAAAAAGCGGGGCACTTTTACGGTGCCCCGCTCGTTTACTCATTGATACCCTTAAGAGGCTTTTTCTGCCAGAGCGTTGACTCTCCCCTGAAATGACCTGGCTTCTTCCGCGTCGATAATCAGCCGCCCGGAAGCGAAGCACCATTTGGACAGCTCAAAAAGACTGGCCTTATTCAGCTCTGCCGGAGAAAGATTTAGATGAGATTCCAGCTGCCGGTCGATAAACTTCTGGCCCGCCGGGCCGATATATTCCTTGGCTATAGTTACCACATCGTCGTAAAGCGACATGAGCCTATTCCTCCTTGTCCGTCATCATGAATTTAACAGAAGCAACCATACGCCCGAAGCTCTTGGCCAGGTCGCCGATTTCGTCTTTCGATTTTATGTTCGGGACAGCCATGTCGGTGTTACCGTGGCTTACCTGATTGGCAACTTCGGTCAGCTTCTTAATCGGATGTACAATCATTCTTGTCAGCAACAGTGCAAGAGCTATAGCAAAGACCAATACAAGCACGAATGCTATGATGAACTGTGTGGTAAGGGATGATTTCAGGTCTTCCATTTCGGTTTGTTTCGTAGCCAGTTTATCCTGCTGGATTGACACAAACTCATCGGTGATTTCATTGAATTTTGCATTGTTAAATAGCTCTTCCAGGTTAATCATCGTAGAACGCAATAAGGGATCATTTACATCAGACGTACTCATGTCGAACATGGGATATCTGAAGTAATAGCCGTATTCCGACATATCATCCAGTAAAGGATATTTTTCCGTGCCGTCGGCGTTCAGCGTGGGCGATTCGATATTGCCTGTGGCAATCGATGCCGTCGTGGTAACAACGTCATGCCACGCCGACCTTACCAATGCACTGCCACTTTGCAGACGGGTAATCAGTTCGGCCTCTTCAAAGGTTAAGTCGGCCGCCTCTGCCTTGCCTATAAAATCATCAAATAGCGCTTCCCAGGTAATCAGGTGGCTATAAAATGCGTTCAATCTCTCTTCATTCGGCTCATATGCATATTCCCAACTATCCAACTGTAAGTGGTAGTTTTCCGTGTGGAAACTCTGCACAGCAGAAGTTAATGAAGTGACATTGTTTATTTCCTGGTGCTTGTCTGAAAGCTGGTTGCTTACATTTTGAAACATGTATAAGCCGAACGCGCCCATTATCGCCGTTACTAAAAGGAACGAGAAAACGAGCTTGTAAATGAGTTTCATTATGTTCCCTCCCTGTATATATCGAGGTCAAAGCGCATTCTTCATTAATCTGTATCAAGGCCCCTTTATCCTTTTAGTTTTGTCAGACCTTGATTAAATTGAAAAATGCACACCTGCATTTACCAATCAATCGAGAGATTGGCAATATCAAGTCTCTTAAGCTCGATACAGATTCATTATCTCTACAAGATATTATGACGGCGGTGCTTTTTAATTAAAATGGTGCCACCCCTCATTTGGGTTGAGGGTTTCCCTGAAAGGGCGGTATTGGACCGGGATATATTGAAAAGATAATGAGAGGTTTTGGGTGAAATAACGACGGGCAGAAACGGGTGTTGTGATGCCAGAAGGGTATTCTTACACTCTAATGCAGGCTACCTCATGGCCGGGGCTGACTTCTCTTAAAGTTGGTACGGACTGGCTGCATTCCGGTACGGCCATGAAACATCGGGGGTGGAAAGGACACCCCGGGGGCGGATTGAGCGGACTGGGCACCTCGCCCTTGAGGATAATGCGCTCCCGCGTCTCCTCCACGAACGGGTCGGCGATGGGGACGGCAGAGAGGAGAGCCCTGGTATAGGGATGCAAAGGTTTCTCATAAAGGACCCGTGATTTGCATATTTCCACTACATGTCCCAGGTACATAACCGCCACGCGGTCGCTAATATGGCGCACCACGGAAAGGTCGTGGGCGATAAAAAGATAGCTTAGCTCCCTGGCTCTGTCCTGCAGTTCTTCCAGCAGGTTGATAATCTGCGCCTGGATGGAAACGTCCAGCGCGGAAATAGGCTCGTCGCAGATAATGAGCGAAGGGTCACAGGCGAGGGCGCGCGCCACCCCGATACGCTGCCGCTGGCCGCCGGAAAATTCGTGTGGAAACCGGTCGATCATCGACGGGTCTAAACCTACGGTGCGGAATAGCTCCTCCACCCTGTCTTTATACTCCCTGCGACTCATGACCATTTGATGGATTTTCAGCGGTTCGCCCACGATACTGCCGGCGCTCTGACGCGGGTCGAGTGAAGAATAAGGGTCCTGGAAGATAAGGGCTATTTCACGGCGTATTCCCCTTAATTTCTTTTCCGGCATCGACGTTATGTTTTTACCATCGAAGATGATTTGCCCGCCGGTAGCTCGGTAAAGACCGAGTATGCAGCGGCCGATAGTCGTCTTGCCGCAGCCGCTTTCGCCCACCAGCCCGAGGGTCTCATCACTCTTTAAGTTAAAAGAAACACCATCGACGGCTTTAATATCGGCTACCTTGCGGCGCAGCAGCCCGCGCATTACCGGGAAGTACATTTTCAGGTCTTTAACTTCAAGAATGACGTTATTGTTTTTCTGGTTCATTCTTCACATCCGAGGTATCGGCATAACACCTTATATAGTGATTATCGCCGACGGTGGTTATTTCCGGCCAGGGTTCTTTATAGCATCTATCGATTTTCCAGGAGCAGCGGGGCAGAAAGGCGCAGGTAGGGGGCATGTTAATAAGGTTGGGAGGCAGTCCCTCGATGGGCACCAGCTTTCTGCCTTCCTCTTCATCGAGTCTAGGAATACACTTGAGGAGGCCCATCGTGTAGGGATGGCGCGGCTTGCTGAAGATATCCTTGGTGGTGCCGGACTCCACAATGCGGCCGGCATACATGATGTATATTCGCTTGGCGTAGCGGGCTACCACGCCCAGGTTATGCGTCACGATAATCAGCGACGCACGGAAATGCTCCACCATATCCTTCATCATTTCCAGGAGCTGCGCCTGCGTGGTGACATCCAGCGCGGTGGTAGGCTCGTCGGCGATGAGGATTCTGGGATTGCAGGAAAGCCCCATGGCAATCATTACTCTCTGCCGCATGCCACCGCTGAAGTTATGCGGGTAGTCATCGATGCGTCTTTCCGCGGCGGGGATTCCTACCATTCCCAAAAGCTCGATGGCCCTTTTGCGGGCGGCTTCGGGGTTCATATTCAGGTGCAGTACCAGCATCTCGGTCAGCTGCTGGCCGATAGTAAGTACCGGGTTCAAGGAGGTCATCGGCTCCTGGAAAATCATGGCTATCCTGGCGCCCCTGATGGCGCGCATCTGCGGGCTGTGGGGTCTGTATTTGAGGATGTTCTTTCCCTCGAAGATAACCTCGCCGCCGGTAATTTCACCCGGGGCGTTGATGAGCTGCATAACCGAAAGCTGGCTAACCGACTTGCCGCAGCCGCTTTCCCCAACCAGCCCGATAATTTCCAGTTCGTTGAGATAATAGGAAACATCGTTTACGGCCTTGACGATGCCGCTCTCCGTTTTAAATTGCGTTACCAGATTATTGACCTTTAGCAGTTCTGTCACGTCTAAAAATCCTTCAAGTATCTTAAATCATCCCCTGTTATTAGGGATATGTTAGCAGATAGCCTGTCCGCTGGCAACCATGGTTCTATTTATACACTCCATATTCCTCGGCGGCTTCCATCATGGCGCGCAGGTTAGCCGGGTCTCCCCTATCGATACTGGCGCCACCGGTCAGGATAAAGCCCCCGCCCTCGCCGCAGACCTCGATGAGTTTGCGGCAATATTCCTTGACCGCCTGCGGCGTACCCGTGCGCAGCAGTGAAGCAGACACGTTGCCGGCAATACAGGCATTATCTCCCAATATCTTCTTGGCCCGGAACATATCCGTCTGGTCGAAATGCCACATCACCTTGCCCCGGGGCAGGTCTTTGATAATTTCCAGACGGTCGTTATATTTCCCCTCGGCGAAGAGCATCGGCACGCAGCCTTCTTTAATCAGTCCCAGAATCACTTTCCGGAACGTCGGCCAGTAGAACTTTTCGTACTGCTTTGTGGACATAAAGGTGTCATCGCCCTTGTGGAGCGCAAAGAATACCAGCGGCTTTCCGGAGGCGTTGGCCATCTGCACGCCGATATCAATGTTCATTTGCGTCAGCATCTCCATGGCTTCCATGAGTTTTTCCGGCTGGCGGTACATGTCCATGACGATACCTTTAGTCCCCCGCAGGGTATCGGCCAGGATATCAAACGGGGCGTGAGACTGGCCGCCGAAGGTTGAAGGGTACCCGGCCGCCAGCGCTTCACGGTCGAACTCCATCAGCGGCTTCATCCAGTCGGCTGTCTCCTTGCCGTAATCGATAATCGCCTGGAAAGAGTCCCTTACCTCCGGTATGACGGCCGGCATAAGGAACCGGTTGGGCATACCAAGGATAAAAGGCAGCGGTGAGAAAGTAGCGAAAGACGCCAGCGCCCCCAGGGTCCGCGGCAGGTAATAACGGAAGCAAAAGTCGGACGGGTCTTTAAGAAGGACATCGTATTCGTCCGCTTTCATGTACTCGCCTTCGACGAACTGCTGGATGCTGGCGTTATCAGGAAGACCGTGGCCCGGCCACTTGGAGGAGACGCTATTGATGATTTCGGATGCCCTAGCCGAAAAAACCATGCCGGGGCTGGCATATGTATCGCCCCCTTTAAAATCATTGAAGAACTTGCGGTACGCCTGGCAGAGCCGCTGATTATCGTGCATAGCTTCCTTAAGCGTCATGCCGTCATAATAAAGCGGGAAACTGCCCACCGGCAGGATTACCGGCACGCGGTCTGGTTTTTCAAGACTCATGGCTTTAATAAACCGGGTCACTCTCTTTTTATATCCCTCTTCGGCTTCGGGGCCGGAGAAGCTGACCCCGGGCGGTGAGAGCCAGCGCTCGAACCTCTGCTTGCGTTTTTCCTCGGGTGTTAATTCAGCGGGATTTTTCTCCATTGTTTTTCAGACTCCAGTTATTATATTTTTACAGAATACAGGCCGGCCAGGGGTTTTTATTTTATGACTTTTTCGCTCAATTATCATATATTGACAAGCCGTGATATAATAGGTTGATGTTGCGGCGAGAAAAAAATTCCAACCGACGGAAATATAGCATAAATCCAGGCGGGTCCGCAAATATTTCTACATCTCTCCACCGCGCCACCGATATCCTCGCGTGCTTGAGTAATGGTGTCAACACCGTCACCGATATCGCCAAGTACTGTGAATACAGCACTTCCACGGTCCACCGGCTCCTCCAGACCCTCAAGGAGCTTAATTGGGCGGTCCAGGATGGAAACAACCACCAGTATTACCTGGGTTCTCTGGTTACGCAGCTTGCGTCAAATCAGATAGTAGCCCACCGTTACCTGATTATGCAGTCGCTGCGGGAGATGATGCGCATGTCTAATATTACGGGGGAAACCGTAAACTTAGCAGTCATGCTGCAGCTCCATTATGTACTCCTGCATGAAGTCGCCAGCGAGCACGCCCTGCGTATTACCGAAGCAAGCAAACTTTTGGGGCAGATATATATCGGGGCCACGGCAAAAGTATTGCTTTCCCAGTTGCCTGATGCGGAACTAAAAAGAACCTTAAGAAATATTAAATTCAACCAGGTTACCGAGACTACTATAACCGATAAGGAATTATTGATGGAGCAGCTGATGGAATGCCGTCAACGTGGATATTGCGTCACCTACGGCGAGAGGATTCCCGGTGCCGCGTGTATATCCGCCCCCATTAAAAACTATATGTGCCCGGCGTCCTTAAGCATTGTAGGACCGGTAAGCCGACTCCGGGCGCGGATAAATGAGGTCATTGAGGAATTGAAGGAAAGCGCCGGACGCATATCCGGCGATATCGCTGAATGTTTTGTTGAGAAGGAGGTGATAAATGACTAGGTGAGCATATTATTTTGTAATAATTTAAGGAGGTATAAAATAAAAATGAAGAAATTCTTGGTAATTCCTGCTGCGCTCATCTTAGTTTGCATACTGGTCTTTTCCGGCTGTGGAGGGGATGAAACGTCAACGCCCGCTACGACGACGCCCACCCAGACTACTCCGACAACTACCGAGCCCACCACGCCACCCGCCGGAACGCCGGTATATGGCGGGACTCTAAGGTGTGTCTCCGGTGCTATCCCCAATAACCTTGGTTATCCGCCGGAGAAAGCCCCCTCGGACAACTACTTAATGCTTCCCGTACTGGAAAGGGTAGCCGAGTGGGATGAAGATGGGAACATGATTCCGGTGCTGGCGGAAAGCTGGGAAACTGATGCCGATGCTTTGACAATTACCTGGCACTTGATACAAGGCGTTAAGTTCACTGACGGTACCGATTGGAATGCCGAGGCTCTAAGATGGAACTTCCAGTTGGGAATAGACCATAACACACTGACAGACGGCCAGTACGTCGAGTCCCTTGAAGTTGTTGGTGAGTATGCTCTCACGATGCACCTGAACTCATTTAGCTGGATGATGGTAGAAAACTACGGATTAATCCAGGTAATTTCACCCACCGCTTTTGAGAGCTCCGGCACTACCGACGAAGCGCGTACGGAATGGGCGCGCGCAAACGCCGTGGGTACAGGTCCTTTCACAGTGGCTGAATGGATGCGCGACGACCATATTAAGTTTGAAAAGAATCCTGACTACTGGCAGGAGGGGCTGCCGTATCTTGATGCCATTGAAATCCGCTATATACCGGATGCAATGGTAGCCGCCGCCACGATGGAGGCGGGAGATGCAGACCTGTGGATGGCTGTGTCTACTGTGCAGAATATAATTGACCTGCAGGACCAGGGACTGAAGATCAATTGGGGACCCGGCATGTTTGTAACCCTCCTCCCCGATTCGAGCAACCCTGATTCGCCGCTGGCTATCAAAGAAGTACGCGAGGCAATTGAGTACGGTCTCAACCGACCTGCTATAGCTGAAATGCTGGGGCAGGGTCTGTATGAACCGCTTCATCAAATGGCTTCATCTACCTGGCCCGGATATGTAGAAGGATACGACCCCAGGCCGTATAATCCCGAAATAGCTATAGGGTTGTTAGACCAGGCAGGTAAATCTGCTGGCCTCACACTGAAGGTAATGGCTACATCTGCAGGCACTGATGCGGTCGCCGCTATACAGTCGTATCTGGGCGAAGTCGGTATTACTATCGAACCGGATATTGCCGACCTTGGCAGGTACTTTGGCGCCGTCTTCGGCACCGGCTGGACCGACCTGGTATTCACCGCTTCCGGTATTAACCCGAGCACAACCGACCTGTTCATCCACTACGGTCCCAGCCCCATGACCTTCCGGACCGGCAACATCTATAAATCACCTGAATACCTGGCTCTATGTGCCGAGGCGCTCGACCCCATGTATACGAACGTCTTGGAAGCACTACCCAAGATAAAAGAAGCCATCAGGCAGGCCGGTGAAGATGCCATGATTGTCCCGCTCTGGAGAACGGCTGAAGCTTGCATAATGCAGACTTACGTTCACAGCGAATACCCGAAGATTCATGGTATCATGTGGTCACCGGAAGACGATTGGATGGAAGCGCACTAGTCTAGTAAATTAATATATCCGGGTGGTTCGTTCTTGCCGCGTAACACGGTGGGGATGAATCACCCGGTAACGGTATATAACTGCTGTGTTCAACCTCGTACCGCAGGATAAAGCTCTTGGCGGTACGGGTAATAACTCGGTTTATATTATGGAATACTGATATCGGGATTCAGCATGACAACCTATATTATCAGGCGAGTATTACAAGCGGTAATAGTACTTATCATTGTTACTCTGATTGTCTTTTTTGTCATCCGGCTGCTGCCTGGTGACCCGCTTATTATCTATGTAGCTCAAACGGCACAGCTGCAAGCCATGCCCCCGGAAATGATAGAAGAGCTACGCGTCCAGTACGGCCTGGACAAGCCCATCATGGTGCAATATGCCAATTGGATGTTGGATATGTTCCGCGGGGATTTCGGAGAGTCAATCTATTACCATGAAGATGTCAGCCAGCTCATGGCGGAGCGTTTCCCGGTGACCCTCCACATTGGTATTTCTTCTCTGATTGTCGGCGCTATATTCGGTATCCTGGTAGGGGTAATTACCGCTGTTAGACGTGGAAAATGGCTGGATAAAATTTTAACGCCTTTAACGTATGTGGGCATCACTATACCCGTTTTTTTCCTCGGCATACTGATGATATATTTTTTTGGTGTTAAACTTGGTTGGCTGCCAATTTCTGGTTATACTTCACCATTTGAAAATTTCTGGCTTAATACCAGGCAGCTGGTCATGCCTGTAATCTGCATGTCTTTTTTCAGTATCGCCGCCAACGCACGCCAGATGCGTTCGAGTATGCTTGAGGTGATTTCACAGGATTATATCCGCACCGCCTGGTCTAAGGGTTTGACCGAGCGCGCCATTATATTAAAACATGCCATGAAGAATAGCCTGATACCGGTTATTACTTTAGTCGGCGTGGGTGTTGGAATATTGTTCAGCGGTTCAGTGCTTATCGAGACTATTTTTGCTATACCCGGTGTCGGGCGATTGCTTGTCAGCAGCATTTTTGGCCAGGATTACGTTGTCGTTCAGGCAATTACGCTGGTTATCGCCGTGGCTATATTAGTGGTTAATTTATTGGTAGACATATCTTACGGCTGGCTTGACCCCAGGATTAGATACGGCTAAAGGGAATTCACTATGGCAGATAGTCAAATAACTGAAGTCGGATATCTGGAAAATGCGCCCCGTGTGAGTGAGTGGCGGCGTTTCCGGAGGGTATTTTTCTCGCGCGGCGTTGTCGTTTTTGGCCTGGTGGTCTTGTTACTGGTAATATTTACGGCTATCTTTGCCGAGGGATTGGCTCCTTTCGACCCCTACAAGACGGGAACCGGGCCGTCTCTGGCACAGCCAAGCTGGGAGCACTGGCTGGGCACTGACATCCTCGGGCGCGATACTTTAAGTCGGCTTATCTATGGCTCCAGGACAGCTCTGATGGTAGGCTTCGTATCCGTAATAGCATCCTCGATAATCGGTATTCCGCTGGGAATGATAGCCGGCTACTCCGGGACTATTGTCAACGCTATTATAATGAGGACTATGGACGCCCTGATGTGTTTCCCGATGCTCTTATTTGCGCTTGTTTTAGCAGCCGTCCTCGGCAGTGGCATCTGGAACGTTATCATCGCCTTAAGCGTAGCCACCATACCCGGCTATGCCAGGGTCACACATGGGCTGGCCTTAAGTATTAAGGAGAACGACTATATTTTAGCACAGCAGTCGATGGGCTCCAGTAATCTGCGAACCATATTCAGTCATATATTACCAAATGCGTTTCCCCCGCTAATTGTCCTGATGACCATGCAGCTGGGTAATCTTATTCTAGCGGAAGCTGGTCTTAGTTTCCTCGGCATCGGTATTTTGCCTCCGGGCGCCGCCTGGGGGGCCATGGTCAACTCGGGTTATCAATATCTAAAAATCAGTCCCTGGTTATCCTTTGCCCCGTGTATAGCTATTATGCTGGTGGTCTTTGCCTTTAATATGGTGGGTGACGGATTGAGGGACGCCCTCGACCCCAGGCTAAGAGGCCTGCTTTAACTAATTTAGAGTAATCAATATTTATCCGTAACTACTTTATTATCCGCATATATTTATCGGAAGGAGTATGAAAAATGAGCACGTGGCATGAGTATGTTCAGAAGACAGGTAAGGTGCCGGAATGGCCCTACCCGGTCAATTACGGCAAGATGAATGAAATCGTCTCCGATGTGCTGGTTATCGGCGGGGGTGTGGCGGGGCTGCGGGCAGCTATCAGCGCCGCCAAGGCAGGCGTGAAGGTAGCCGTCCTCGAAAGGGGCCAGGCCAAACGGAGCGGAGCGGGTGGGGCGGGTGTCGACCACTGGCACGGCGCGGTCACCAATCCCTGTTCTAAGGTCACTCCTGAAATGTACACTAACGCCTGTTATAACAGTATGCAGGGATGGACCGGCGGGCACGTCCGCTACATTATTACCAAGGAAAGCTGGGATACCCTGCTTGAATGTGAGAAGATGGGCATCCAGATAAGGGATGTTAAGGACGAGTTCAAGGGCGCTGTCTTCCGCGATGAAGCAACCAAGCTCATGTTTGCTTATGATTACAGGAGCCGGCATGTTATCCGGGTCTGGGGCTTTAATATCAAACCGAAGCTGTATGAAGAAGCCAGACGACTCGGGGTGAATATCCAGAACAGGATGATGCCCACTGCCCTCCTCACCGCCGGAGGTAAGCAGGGGGCGAGGGTCGTGGGCGCCACCGCCGTCAATGCCCGCACCGGAACGTTTTATGTGTTCAGGTCGAAAGCCACCATTATCGCCACGGGCGGGGCCGGCCGACTCTACGATTTTTCACCGGAGGTGACCGCTTCCGGCTCAATGGGGAACATGAACGCCGCCGGCGCCGGCGAGGCGCTGGGATGGAAGGCGGGTGCCGAATTCGTCTGCATGGAGGGCTCCGGGCCGGGTCGGCTTACCGGCCACGCCTATGCTCCCTACAGCATGGCTAACGCCCACAATACCTATCACGGCACGCCGATTGTCGATGCCGAGGGCAAGGAAGTCCCATGGGTCGATGCCTTTAATCGACCTGTTAAAAATGTAGAGGGTCGTTTCCTCCCCTCGGATGGACAGGACTTCATACTGGGCGAGGGCATCGGCATTTCGCGATATGCGGAGCAGTTCCGTAATAACAGCCTCATTTATGACCTCCCCGAGCGCATCCGTAAAGGCGAGTTCAAGCTGCCGCTCTATGCCGACCTTACCCGACTTTCCGAGGCGGAGCGGCGTTGCATCTTCGGGATGATGGTCGGCAACGAGGGCAAGACCCGCATCCCCGTTTACGACATTATGACCAAAGCCGGCTTCGACCCCGATAAAGACCTCTTCCAGGCGCCGGTCACCATGCCGGAAGGATACGCCCACCCCAACTTCTGGTCCACGGGCGTTAACACGCCGCCTTCGGTGCGCAGTCTGGGTGGCGGCGGCTTTTTGACCGACTGGGAACTTCGCACTAACCTCGAGGGGCTCTATGTAGGGGCGGGGGGTAACCTCTTCGGCGGCGGCTGCCACGGCGAGTCCCATACCACCGGACGTTACGCCGGCCGGCATGCCGCGCAATACGCCAGAACAGCCCCCGAACCAAAGGCCGACAGCGCCCAGGTGGACGCGGAGAGAGAGTCTGCCTATACCGCTATACGGCAGAGCAAAGATGGCAACGGCTGGAAGGAAATCAACGCCGCCATCGCCCGCATAATGCGCGACTACTGCGGACAGTACAAAAACGAGCAGACGCTCAAGCTCGGCTTGAGACTGCTGAATGAACTCAAGACCACCGAGCTTGCCTCGGCTTACGCCTCCAACCCACACGAGCTGGGGCGACTGCTGGAATGCCAATCCCTGATTACCGTCGGAGAGCTGGTGATGAAGGCCTCCCTGGAA
>JAFGOC010000119.1 GCA_016926705.1 Dehalococcoidales bacterium
AGCTTTCGGTGGTGACCCCAATAATGTCACTATCTTTGGCGAGTCAGGCGGTGGGGCTAAAGTTTCTATCATGATGGCTTCACCACTCGCCAAGGGGCTATTCCATCGGGCTATCTGTGAAAGCGGTACCGCCACGGCTATCCTCACCGGCTTACCGGCAGCGGATATAGAAAATAATGGGAAAATTCTATTCGAAAAACTGGGAGTTAAAACACTCGAAGAAGCCCGGAAAACTCCCTGGGAAAAAATCCTAGAAGTAAGTCAAACAATGGAAGGCCCTCGCGGCCCCGATGTAAGTACCTTTGTCCCTGCCTGGGATGCCTGCATAGACGGCTGGCTTTTGCCGGGTAGCCCCGACCGCGTCTTTAAGTCTGGCAATATCAACGCCGCCCCGCTTATCGTGATGTCCAACCTTGGCGAACTGACCGGGCCCGGCCCTTTAATTATGCCTTTTATTATTCCGCGTTATATAGACATGATTGAAGCTGTAAATAAACATGGATACAAAGGATATGCCTGCATCTTCGACCAGGTACCAGCCAACTGGAGAGAAGAAGGATGCGTTTCCGCACATTCCATGGAACTTACCTATGTCTTCGGCGACTGGGATAATTCCTCCGGCTGGTGGCAGAGCATCGGCATGCTGGCCAAGATGTCCGGCGCTAAGACGGACCAACCAGCTCTGGATGCCACTGATAGATATATCTCCGAGGCGATAATGGGATATTGGACGGGCTTCGCTAAAACCGGGAAGCCGCAGTATAAGGGGCTGCCGGAATGGCCGGTATATTCTCGAGCGACTGACCGGTATATGTATTTGAATCTAAAGCCTGAAGTGCGTACCGGTTTTTCAAAAATGGAACACCCAATTTAGACGTACAAACTACTTAATAAATATAAGACTGGGTTTTTAGGGGTTCTTTTTTAATAATTCTTCCATTCTAAAAGGCCTCCCGTGCCCCGGATATACCGTCTTAATACCAAGAGCCTTCATTTTCTCAATGCTGGCGTCCATCTCCGCCGCGTCGTCCACCAGTTTATTCTTCTCCGGTCGGTTGCTGTTCGTTAAAAGGTCGCCGCAGAAAAAGTACCCCTCCCCCGTAAGCACCCCTATCGAGCCCGTTGTATGCCCCGGTATATGAACGATTTTACCTTCAATCCCGTACTGGGATAAATCGTCCCCCTCCCCCACGAATATATCCGGCTTACACTTGCGGAAAAACAGCGGCTTGAATAATGCCTGGGAAATC
This sequence comes from Dehalococcoidales bacterium, assembly GCA_016926705.1. Lineage (GTDB taxonomy): Bacteria > Chloroflexota > Dehalococcoidia > Dehalococcoidales > RBG-16-60-22 > RBG-13-51-18. The sequence continues at coordinate 1,251 of JAFGOC010000119.1, forward strand.
CGCAAACCTGTATTCTGTTTATTTTTCCGGCCGGCAAACATATCCCCCCGCTCCAATGCCCCCGCCTCGCTCTTGTGTACGGCAACCCTGGCGCCGTACTTCTTTTGCAGATAAGCGCAATTGCCCGTGTGGTCATAATCCCCGTGCGTTATCATCACCAGCTTGATGTCTCCCGGCCTGCATCCCGCCTGCTTCAAGGCTTTTTTCAGCCCACCGCGATAAAAAGAAACACCCGCGTCCACCATGAAATACGTGTCACCGGTTTTCAGCAGGTAGCAATTAACGATAGGATTGGTTATAATCTTTATTTCTTCAACCATGCCGCACCATTCTAACCTTTTTGCAATTGCTTATCAATAAATCCCATTTTTTGGTAAAGTTCACTCTTTCTTGTAAGGAGTGCCTAAATAGATTAGAATTGCCACAAATATTAAGGGGGCAATTAGATGGATATAAATGGTATTCTCGCTCTGACGGGAGTGATTGCAGCAATTATTATCGTGGTGATTCAACAAATGTATCCGACAATTCCTAAATATATCGGCTGGCCGATTGTTGTGGCTTTGCTCATTGCGGCAGTTGCTTTTGCGTCCCCATCACATATTGACTTAGTGTGGGAAATTGTTATAATCATATGTTTACTAATTATTGGGTGTATGATGTTTGTATTTTTCTGGAAGAGAAGAAAGCTTGGTCAACCAAAAACAGATGTGACTACACCCTTATCAGTGGCACGTTCCCATATTCACAAAGAAAAGGCGCAGGTCATTCATAAAATAATAATGAAATTATTTATACTATTAGAAAAAACAAAGGAAGGGCTCTCACCACAAGAAAACTGGCAACAACATCCCAAAATAACGGACATCATAGATAAGCTACAAATAGAGCTAAATAATCTTGGGTATCTTGTTCATAATACAGAATACGATAGATGGGCGGAAGCTGTAATGGTACATCAATCAAAAATGTTGAAATTTCATACGATAGACCGTGACGATTATAGTGAATGGGGACGTGCGAGGATTAACGCTAAATTGAGAGTGTTCATTAATAAAATAAAGGATTGATATTATGAGTTTTATGGTTACAAAAGAAATGCCACTATATAGTAAAGATAGTGCCTAATGGAGAGACACTGATTGTACTTTACTCATTTTTTATCTTTTATCTGTGTCTTTGACTTTTGACCTTTGATTTTTGATTTTACCCCTTCACTCCCATACTGTATAATATTAACTAGAAAGGTAACATAATGACTGGCCTGTCTGATTCTTTTCAACGCCCTATCAACTACCTCCGCATCTCCGTTACGGACCGCTGCAACCTGCGCTGCGTATATTGCATGCCTCCGGAGGGCATTGCCCTCATGTCCCACAATGATATCTTGAGCTACGAGGAAATCGTTACCCTCGTTAAAGCCGCTGCTGAACTCGGCATCACCCACATACGGCTTACCGGCGGCGAGCCCCTCGTCCGGGCCGGCCTCCCCGAGCTGGTACGCATGATAGCCGATATCGACGCCATCACAGACCTTTCCCTTACCACCAACGGCATCCTCCTCGCGCAGTACGCCGCAGACCTCAAGGATGCCGGTTTAATGCGTGTCAATGTCAGCCTGGATACCCTCAAGCCGGAGCGCTTCCGCCAGATTACACGCTGCGGCGAGCTTAAAAATACCCTCAAGGGCGTCGAGGCCGCTAATGAGGCAGGTCTGACACCCGTCAAAATCAACATGGTCGTGATGGCCGGCATTAACGACGATGAAATTATCGATTTCGCCCGCAAAACCATTGATGACGGCTGGCACGTCCGCTTCATCGAGCACATGCCCGTCAACGGCGAAGACATCAATACAATTAAGCTCGTCTCCGTGGCCGATATTAAAAAACGACTCGAACCCCTGGGTAATCTGGAGCCGTTTAAAATTGATAAAGGCAGTGGCCCCGCCAGGTACTACCGTCTCCCCGGCGCCAGAGGCACCGTCGGTTTTATCACCCCCGTCACCGAGCACTTCTGCTACCGGTGCAACCGGCTCCGCCTCACCGCCGACGGCAAGCTGCGCCTCTGCCTCCTCCGCGAGGATGAAATCGACCTCCGTGAGCCGCTCCGGAGCGGCGCCTCCATCCAGGAGCTTAAAGACATCATCACTAAAGCCACCGCCGCCAAGCCCAGAGGCCATCTCCTCGCCGAGCGCAATTTCCATAAAGGCCGCCCTTTCTCCCAGGTGGGGGGCTAATTTTCATTGTCATTGCGAGCCCCCATTTCATCGGGGCGTGACAATCTCATAGACAGTCCTGATTGATGGTGATAAAATACATTAAATAGATTTATAAATCTATCATAACTCTAAAAACAAATCACTCATATCCAGCTACGATTTGTTTCGCGAAAAAAAAAATTATCATGGCTGATAAAAAGTTAACTCATATTGATAAATCCGGCCGGCCCCGCATGGTGGATGTCTCTGCCAAGAGGGATACTAACCGTGTCGCCGTTGCCAAAGGCCTGGTCAGGATGCAGCCGGCCACCTTTAAGGCTATTAAAAGCGGCGGTACCGCCAAAGGCGATGTCCTCACCGTAGCCCAGCTGGCCGGCATCATGGCCGCCAAAAAGACCCCCGAGCTTATTCCCCTCTGCCACCCCATTTTAATCAGTAATGTGTCCGTTTCCTTCACCCCGGACGCATCTTCAAGCACTATTGAAATCACCGCCGCCGTGGAAAGCACCGGCAAGACCGGCGTGGAGATGGAGGCGCTGACCGCCGTCTCCGTGGCCGCCCTCGCTATCTATGATATGGTCAAAGCCATCGACCGCGGCATGAAAATAGAAAATATCCGCCTCGTTAGTAAAAGCGGCGGCAAGAGCGGCACCTTAAAGCTTGAATAGAATCGTATAATGTTGTATACTAGTCCACCACATCTAAATTTGGGGGTGCGTCATGAAACTTACTTGTCTTCAGGAAAACCTTGACCATGGACTCGGTATCGTCGGCAGGGCCGTGGCCACCAGGACTACCCTCCCCATCACCCAGAACGTCCTTCTCGCCACCGATGACGGCCGCTTGAAACTCGTCGCCACTAACCTGGAAATGGCTATCAGCTGCTGGATTGGCGCAAAAATAGAGGAGGAAGGCTCCATCACCGTTCCTGCCCGCCTGCTTACGGAATTTGTCAGTTCTCTCCCCAGCGATAACATTGCCATCAACCTTTCGCCCCAGACCAAGACCCTGGGACTCAAGTGCGCCCGTTTCGAGGCCCGTATCAGCGGTATCGACGCCAAGGAGTTCCCTCCCATCCCCAGCGTTGACGAGGGTACCACCACCGAGGTTGAGGTCGAAGCTCTGCGTCAGGCGATTAATCAGGTCGTTTTCGCCGCCGCCACTGAAGAGTCGCGCCCCGTCCTGACCGGCGTCTGCACCCAGTTTGAAGGCAATACTTTAACGCTCGCTGCCGCCGACGGCTTCCGTCTGGCCGTCTATAAGATGCCTATAAAAAACAAGGTAAGCGAGAAGATAGAAGTCATCATCCCCGCCCGTACCCTTGCCGAACTAAACCGTCTCATCGCCGACGACGAAGAGAAGGTCACCCTTACGCTTAATCCCAACAAGAGCCAGGTCCTTTTCCGACTCAAGAGCACGGAGCTCGTATCACAGCTTGTCCAGGGCACCTTCCCCAACTACGCCCAGCTTATCCCCAAGAGTTATAACACGCGTGTAATCGTCAACGTTGCCGATTTTCTGCGGGCCACCAAGACCGCTTCGATTTTTGCCCGCGACGGCAGCGGCATCGTCCGCCTCGTTGTTACGCCCGGTGACGAATCCAGCCCCGGCAGGCTGGCCGTCTCCGCCCGCTCGGAAGAAATCGGTGACGATGTAGGTGAAATCGATGCCACCGTAGAAGGCGCCGATGCCAAGATAGCCTTCAACGGCAAGTACCTCACCGATGTCTTGAGCGTTCTCCACGAATCCCAAGTGGCACTGGAGACCACCAACCCCTCCAGCCCCGGCCTCATCCGCCCGGTGGGAACGGAGAACTACACCCACGTCGTCATGCCGATGTTCGTCCAGTGGTAATCCAGAAAATAGAGAGGGGGCGTTTAGCCCTCTCTTTTATTTCATCAATTCCGGCCAGTAATGAGCCGAACTTCCATATACCTTCTTTTGCTTATTCAATTTTATACCTTGACTATATTTTATCACCAATTATGTACATTTGTCGCTTTTACATATTCAATATTTACTAAAAATGTAGCTTCGAGTATTGACATTTGTCACCATATAGTCCATAATATAGCCCCAATGTATGCTAGCACTCTGTGAAGAAGGAGGTTATAACAGCAAAAAATAGTCAAGAAAACTAAAAATATTAAAAAAAGGAGATAATAAGGTGATGAAAAAATTAATATTAGGTGGATTAGTATTAATTTTAACCGCTATTCTTCTTCCTGCTGCCGTCCTGGGAGCTTCTGAAAACGAAGTTAATGCGGCGCAAAAGATGGCGCAATACTGGGTGGATTCAATTGCAATTGAATACGCCGAGCTTGCGCAGTGGCAAGGTGCAGTAGCAATATACCCGCAGCCCTACGAAAACCTGGATGGTGATGTGAATGCTTATATGTTCACCATAGCTGGGGATAAAGGTATCGTCGGTTATATTCTTGTGGGTAGTTCCCAGTATGACTACGCTATATTTGAGGCTGGTTCGGTTAAACCTCCTGCAAGACCGTCAATCGATGAAGCATGTTTAGCCATTGAAGCATTAGGGATTTCTACCGAAGGAGCCAACCTTATTAAACCCGTTAAATTGCTGTACCTGGGGCTGGACAACCAATATGCCCTTTATAATGTGAATGGTCAACAGGTAGCGGTAAATCTGGTGTTCAAAAACGCAGACTCGTTATCTAACTTAGAGCCAACCCTTCCTTCTCCCTCGGAATATCATGAAATGATTCAACAAACTTCAAAAAGAGCAACGAGAGACCTTAGTGGAGCCGATTCCGACCTCCTGACGATGTACTATTACAATGACGCAGGTACGAACAGAGTATGGTGCGGACCTTGTTCCGGTGTTTCGATACTGCGTTATTTCCGCGATTACGAGGGTTACAGCGATCTTTCCGGTACAGACTACGTGCTATATGACTTGTGTTATATATATATGGACTGTGCGTCACATAACAGCTCTACTTTATGCACCGATTATGGAGACGGAATTATCAATACCGCGGG
>JAFGOC010000120.1 GCA_016926705.1 Dehalococcoidales bacterium
ATACCGTCGCGGTACCAACGGCGTCTATGAGCCACCACGTGACATTCTTAAAAGCATCCCCGGCCTTAAACTTACGGAAATGACCCGCATCAAGGAATACTCCTGGTGCTGCGGTGCCGGCGGCGGCGTGAACGAGTCTAATCCCGCGTTTGCCCTGTGGACGGCGCAGGAGAGAATCTATGAAGCCGCGTCAACCGGAGCCGAGGCGATTGTTACCGCCTGTCCCTGGTGTGAAAAGACCTTCAACGAGGCAATCAAGGCAGGTAACAGCAGCCTCAAGGTTTACGATATCATCGAACTCGTGGAAAAGGCGTTATAGAAAGGGGCGATGAATTATGGCTCTCAAGAAAGATATTTATAAAGCGTTCGAAGACGTGGTGGGGCCGGAGAATATCTGTGACGACCCGGCCATCATGCCCGCCTATCACTCGGCCGAACTCGCCGCGGTAGTCCTCCCCAAGGACACGGCGGAAGTCCAGGCAATCGTCAAGCTGTGTAATAAATTCAAAATGCCTTTCCGTCCGGTGTGTACCGGCTGGACGGGCATGTTCCCCAAAGGCACTCTCTATCTGGACTTGAGAAGAATGAACCGCATCATTGAAATCAACGAGAAAAACATGTACGCCGTCGTCGAGCCTTACGTTATCTCGGCGCAGCTCCAGGCGGAATTGATGAAAAGGGGCTTGAACTTCTGCATCAAGGGGGCCGGGACCAACTGCTCGGCGCTCTTGAGGGGACATGGGCACATGGACCAGACCACCAGCGGCGACGACCGCAACCACCTCGCTATCGAATGGGTCACCCCGCAGGGAGACATCGTCAGGTCGGGCTCGCTCGGTTCATCTGATGAGTGGTTCTGCGGCGACGGGCCGGGGCCGTCCATCAGGGCCATCCTTACCAGCGCCGTGCCCCCGGGCGTAACGCCGGGCGTGTTTACCAAGGCCGCGACGAAACTGTATCACTGGCCGGGGCCTGCGAGCTTCCCGGTCGTAGGCCAGTCGCCCAAATACACCTTGAGCGAGATACCGGCCAACCTGATGGCGCGCTACTACAGCTTCCCCTCGGTGGAGAAGATGTGGCAGGCGGAAATCGCCCTGGGCGAAGCCGAAATATGCTACGAACTCATGGGCTTCAACGCCGCCATGGTCGCCTGCAATATCACCACCTGCAACGAAGAGGAGGAAGTCGTCTTCGAGAAAATGAATAAAGAGGTACAGGGGCCCGGCTTTTTCGTCATCATCGCCGGCAATTCCGCGGAAGACTTCGCCTACAAGAAGAAGGTGCTGGAACATATTATCAAAAAGGCCGGCGGCAAGTCGCTGCAAATGGTTGAAGACCCGGAGGTCGAAGGCATCCTGCTGTGCCAGTGCATCAGGATTTCCGCCTCAATCAGGGAGACATTCCGCGCCGGAGGGGCTTTCAACTCCATTCCCATCATGGGCCAGCGCGACCTCACCATCAAGTGGGCTATCGGCGCCGGCAAGGCCAAGGAGCCTTTAATCAAGAAGGGCTATATCGTGGACGACGGCGGGGCTTTCTTCGGGTGGGGCGTGGAGCAGGGGCATCTGGGCAAGACAGAGATATTCTGCAAGTTCGACCCCCAGAACGCCGAAGCTAAGAAGGCCGTGGAAGACTGGCAGAAAGAACAGACCGCCCGGGCTTTTAAGGAACGCTATTTCGCCTCGACGATGGGGCCGCAGGATGAAATCGGGCCGGCTTTATCCAACTACCACCTGTGGTGGCAGAAGCTCGTCAAAGAGCTCGACCCTAACGGTGTGACGCCGGAGGGAGGCGCCCTGGTCTAGCCGTACAGGCTCTCGTCAATACATAACACACCCCCGGGTTTTTACTCGGGGGTGATTTTTTAAGGAAGTTCTTTTTAGCGCGGCGGCGCAGGCCTGAAGGGCGGCCCGGAGGTAGGCTTGCCCGCCAGCCACTTGCCGGTCATCTCCAGCATGGGCAGCTTAACCTCGAAGTTCTGACGGCGCACCTGTATCATATCTACCACGTCGAAGCCGCAGGTCTGCAGGATGCGCTCCAGGCTGGCGGCGCATGATACGGTGCCGTTGCCGCTGCCCCCCGCATAGCAGATGCCGATAGCCGGCGTACCTCCGGAAGAAGGAAAGGCCCCTGGCGGAGGCGTGCCCGGCCTCATGAAGCGTGTGCGCCGGTAGCGCTCAAGAAAGCAGCGCATGCTTTCGCTTAAGTCGCCGAAATAGACCGGGTTGCCGAAGACCAGGACGTCGGCGGCTTTAACCTTTTCCACCAGCGACGCAAAATCGTCCTCGATGATGCAGCGCCCCTCTTTGCGGCAGAGTCCCCAGCCATCGGGGTCGCACTGGCGGCACCGCTCCAGTTTGAGCTCGGGCAGGAAAACCGCCTCCGATTTCGCCTTGCCTGCGGTCAGACCTTTCCGCACAGCCTCGATGGCTTTAGCGGTCTGCCCCTCGCGGTTGCGGCTGCCGGATATGATAAACGCTTGCATAACTACCTCCAACAAATTGTCTATATTAAGAATTATTTTTTAAGTTCCCCTGTCGAGTCCTTCCAGCACCAACATCCCATACCCCCGCCTCTTTTCTCGCCCCTTTACGCGTAATATTCCCTGCGACCGCACGTAATCAGCCAGACGGGTAATGGCCGTTGAGCCACCGGATATCAATATTGTCCCTTTATCCGCCAGCAAACCTGCCGCCTCGTCGAGTAATAAAAACCCTGCTTCTTTACTTTCGTCCCCTCTTAATGCGCCTATAATAAGGTCGAATTCAGCCCCGCTTTTCGTTTCAATTCCAACTTGATGGAAAACATTGATGTTATCAGGTGGACATCCGTTCAGTTCAAGATTCAATTGTGAATACTTTAACGCCAGCAGGTCACGGTCGACGAGCATAATGCTCTCCGGCTCAAAGAGCTTCCACAGAACAACGGCGATATGTCCCTGCCCTGGATTAAAAACAAGAGCACTTTTTATTTCCCCGCCCCCCATCGCCCCCAGAGACTTCACCAGCATCTCGCTGCCGTAACTCAAGGAGTCGAACTCCGGCAGGCCTTCGGCCATCTGCATTTTATATTCCAGTTCACCCAATCGCATGGTTATATCCTGCCGTCGATAAACGCCGCGTTCAAAAGCGCTTTTAACGGGTTTTTCAGGAGTTTTAGTTTGCGAGAACCTGTAATGAAACACCGCATGCCCGGAACGGTTGCGCTTAAGGAGAATTTCTGACCCCGGGGTCTCCGCCAGGACTTTACCGACCATCCCCTCCAGCGGGGTAACCACCACGATAGCCGCAATACCGCCGGGCGCCAGGTAATACCGCGCCTCCTGTAAAAGGTACGTAATCACCCTTTCCCCGGCATGGTCGGGGATATTGGCTACAATGAGGTCGAAGTCGTTTCTTTTGACGTCGTCGTAGCCCAGGCTGCCGTAAATCTCCACGTCTTCCAGTCCGTTAAGCTTAGCATTCTGCCGCGTATAATCGACCGCCAGGGCATCCCGGTCGAACATGTGCACCAGACCGGCGGGGTAAAGGCCCTTGAGCGCAAGACCGAGGGGTCCGTAGCCGCAGCCTGCATCCAGGATACGCTGAAAGGGAGGATAGCCTGCCTCGACGATGGTGCGTAAAAGGAACCTGGTGCCGCTATCGATATCATGGCTGCTGAAAAGCTGCTGCGAAGTTCGGAACCGCAGGTCTTTACCCATGAAGCGGAAATTGACCGTCTTGTGATAGTAGGCGTCTGTATCCATCGGTTAATTATACCTGAATTTTAGTGAACATAACATAAATACCGGAGACATTTAAAGTTGTCATTCCAGCGAAGGCTGGAATCCACTTATTGAATTCAATAATATATGGAAATTCGTTTTAGATTCTGGCCTGCGCCAGAATGACAGTCCTGTTATGCCAGCTTCTGGAGGTATTGCTGGGCGGAAATCGCGGCGGTGGCCCCGTCACCCACGGCGGCCGCCACCTGCCCGGGCGAATCGCTCCTGATGTCACCTGCGGCAAAAATGCCCGGGACTTCCGTTTCCATCCGCTCGTTAACGGCGACCCGGCCCTGCTTGTCCAGGGGCACCACCCCATCAAGGTAGTCGGTATTGGGGTCCACGCCCACATGCACCAGCACGCCGTCCACCTTGAGCTGGCTCTTCTTGCCCTTTTCCTCGATTTCAATGCCTTCGACCTGTTTCTCACCGAGGACGGCATTCACTTTGGTGCCGCAGCGTACTTCTATTTTAGGGTTCTCTTTGATTCTGTCGCGCAGTACCGCCGTGGCGGTAAGCTCGGGCATCGCCTCTATAATTATCACTTTAGATGCTATTTTAGCCATGTAAAGCGCCCCGGTCGCGCCGGAATCCCCCCCGCCGCATACCGCCACCGCCCGGTCTGCATACTGGCCCCCGTCGCAGAAGGCGCAGTAGAAAACGCCGCTTCCCTGCAGCTTGTTCTCCCCGGGCACGCCCAGTTTCTTCGGCACCGAGCCCCCGGCGATGACTACCGCCGGGGCAGTATATACCATGCCGCTGGCGCAGGATATCATTTTATCTCCCGCCGTCAGCTGCACCATGATAACTTCGCTTCTCTCGGTTTTCAGTCCGTACTTCTCCGCCTGGTTTTTCATTTCCATTCCGAGCTGTGAGCCGACCACACCGTCGGGGAAACCCGGGTAGTTTTCGATAAGCTCGATGTTCATGATATAGCCGCCGACCACCTCCTTTTCGATGAGGAGGGTGCGCCATCCGCCGCGGCAGAGGTATAAACCCGCCGTGAGCCCCGCCGGCCCTCCTCCGATTATTACCGCATCGAAGTCAGACATCTTGTTTCTCCTTATTCTTCTATTGACCGGCCCGGGTCAGTACCGCGCCGGTTATCTTTTTCGTCATCAGCGCAGTCTTATTATAGGGCGGCACGCGGTAGTAGTTTAAGGAAAAGGCGCAGCCCGGCGCCCCCCCGGCCACGAATATATGCAAATCGTCCGGGGACACAAGTACAGGCACTTTTTCACCCGGCTTAAGCCCTTTATTAAACACCCCATTGCGGCCGGCCGGAATAACGCCTATCTCCAGGGCTTTCTGCATGGCTTTCCTTTCCGCCGGATTGAGCTCTTCATAAGGAATCGAACTGCGTTTGAAAATCTCATTTTGCAGCTTCGTCTGGTCGTAGCCCATTTTCTTGAACTCGGCGGCCAGCTCTGGGAAGACGATTATCATATGGTTCCTGGGACCTTCGCCGGAGCCGGGGTACTTGCCCACCCCTTTCGACCCCCACAGGAAAAGGCTGCGCCGGTCGCTGCGCTGGATGTCCTCGACCATCCTGTCGAGCACGCCTGACGCCGTCCAGGTGCCTATCATGCCCCCGTAAAAGTGGTTGAGCTGGCTCTCGCCGTGGACGGAGGCGACCGTCACGCAGCTGTCCCCTTTGTTAAGACCGCGCGAGGCGTGGTAGGGCTGCCAGGGACTGAATTCCGCGTTCTCACAGATGGTGAAAAAGGTGTGCGGCGATATGCGACCCGTCAGCGCCATGTCGTTGATGGCCGGCCAGGTATGCCCGATATTGAGCGTAGCCAACCGTATCGCCCGGCCGATGGTGTTGTTGGCGCGCCAGCCGTGCCCCATGAAGCCGATGCCGGCCTCCATGCCGATTTCCTCCGCGATGGGACCGCTGACGACGGTCAGCAGGTTGAAAGACCCCGCCGACGCCAGTATGTGCAGGTCGTCGTAGGACTCGTCGGCGAGGCATTCCATAATAGTAATAATCACCGGCAGGTATTCCGGCTTTGCTCCCGCCATCACGGCATTGACGGCAATCTTCTCGATGGTGGCGACGCCGTGCTTGGGGTTAATCGTGCCGATAACCTCGTCGGGACGGCGACTGGTGCCGGAGAGCATCCACTTAACGGCGTCGGGGGTGGGGGGAATCAGCGGCAGTCCGTCGCCCCAGCGCCTGTCCAGGTACGTCTGGTTAAAATCCTCCAGGGCAAGCCGGTACGACCCCGCGGTCACGGTTATTTCCGCCGGCAAGTCGTCGCCCACTGCTTGTTCTCCGGTTTCGGTCTCCTCCAGGGTAAGGGGTTCGACTAACGCCCTGGTCAGCGCATCGAAGGCCCCTTCGACCAGCGGACGTATCGTTTTCACGTCCCCGCGCAGCTTGTAAAAATCCGCCGAGCTAATCTCACGCCTCCGTACGTTGGGCATACCGTTATCCGCCGCCGCCGATTTAGCATCGTCGGCGAAGGTGTTGCAGACCATGAACACGCCGGGAATACCCATTTTTTCCAGTTTGATAGTGCCGGCCACGCCGACAAAAGTGCAGGAGCCTCAGTCCCCCACCCCATAAACAAAGGCGTCCGCCTGCTTCGCCAGCGCCCCGGCGTCTTCGTCGCGTATCAGGAACGCCCCCTGCATGGAGACGACCTTCGCGGCAGGGTATTTCTTCTTCAACAGCCTCTCGAAGACGGCATAGAAATTGTCCATGCCGGGCTTGCTGTTGGAATACAGCCCGATTGTCTTGCCGTCCAGGCCGCCGAGCCGCGGGTTTGGTGAAGTTACCGGCACGGCCTCAATCTTGCCGCGGGGGTTCAGGACGCTCAATGTAACTCCGCCTGTTTCGGAAAAAGCTGTCTTGCTGTTCATCTTTAGCTCCTTAGAAATAATAGTTATATAGAATAAAAAATGCGGGACGTAAAAGTATTTTATATTATGTTCCCGCCTCTTTTGAAATGTCAAACGGGGAGGGGTCTTATGCGAGGCAGTTGGACGCTATCAAAAAGCCTATTAGCGAGGCTGCGGCAATCGGGGGCAGGGCCGGCATGGGCTTGCCCTTGAGCCAGAATCGCTGGATGATAAACGCACCCATCAGCCCGACGACCGCAAAAGCCCCCACGAGGACGGCGCTCGCCATGTTATAGGCGAAGTACACGGAGTTTGCCAGCATCAAAGGGAAGCCGATGTCCCCGCCCCCCAGCACCGTATGCTCGCGTTTCTCCGCCGTTTCTTTCCTAAGCTCGCCCACCTGCACGGTCTTGATGTTCAGCGCCAGGTCTTTGGCTTTCCTGGGAAAGATAAAAGCAGGCAGGGAGGCCGTCCCGGAAAGCCTGTCGGCCATCCATACCATCAGCCCGAAGCGCACTGCCAAGACATCGTAAACGGCGATAATCAGCATGAAAATCATGAACGTCCACGGCGAGAATATAAACCCGAAGATTGCGCCCGCCGCGGCCAGTGCCACCATCAGCAGGATGTTATGCAGCCAGATTCTCGCCCAGAACAGCCATAGCAGCCCGGCGATGCCCGCCAGCGTGTATGCCGCCGGGTCGGGCATGAAAAAGAAGCTGATGATGAATGTCCCCCAGGCGAACATCAAGGCGAACAGTATGCGGAAAAACAGTTTAAGTTTATCCAGCGGGATAAGAAAAAGAATAACGGACATCACCGCCACCACCCCGAAAAAGTAAACCAAAATCGGCCACAGGGAAACATCCGGCGAGGTTATCTGCTGCTCTTCTGTAAACCGTTTTTCACGGACGGCCACAAGAAGTGAAAGCGCCAGTGAAAGGCACATCACCAGGGCGCTCCACACGTACGGGCCGGTTCTTGATTTCATAATATCGGTTCGGGCCGGTATCTCTTGAAAAAACTGGAGGCGACGGGCGGATTCGAACCGCCGAATAGGGGTTTTGCAGACCCCCGCCTTAACCTCTTGGCCACGTCGCCCCGTTTACGCTTATCATTCTAAAGTAAAAAGGGAAATGATGCAATATTTGCACACCTTCAAATGTTTCTGTTAATCTAAGGCGTAAATCACCCGTGCGCAGGAGGTGCGGCGATGAAACAGACCTACGCTTCCGCCGGCGTGGATATCGACCTCAAGGCCAGGGCAATCTCCAGAATCGGCAGGTACGCTAAAGCCACCCTCCGCCCCGAGGTCTTGAGCGGGGTGGGGTTCTTCGGGGGACTTTATGAGATGAAGGGTTATAAAAACCCCGTTATCATCTCCAGTGTGGACGGCGTCGGCACCAAGCTCAAGCTGGCCTCCGCCCTCAACAGGTTCGATACCGTCGGTGCCGATATCGTCAACCACTGCGTCAACGACATCTTCACCTGCGGCGCCGAGCCCGTCTTTTTCCTCGACTATATAGCGGTGGGCAAGGTCGTGCCGGAAAGGCTGGAGTCAATCGGCAAAGGGCTGGCGGCGGCCTGCAAGGAGGTCGGCTGCGCACTTATCGGCGGGGAGACGGCGGAGATGCCGGGCGTTTATCACGGCGACGACTTTGATTTAGTGGGGTTCGTGGTGGGGGTAATCGAGAAAGATAAAATAATGATGGGTCAGGGTATCGTTGCCGGGGACGCCATACTGGCCCTGCCCTCTAACGGACTCCACACCAACGGCTATTCCCTGGCGCGTAAGGTCTTCGGGGAAACGGCTTCGGCCCTGAACAAGCGCTACGCTGAACTGGGAACGACGGTAGGCAAAGCCCTTATGGCGACGCACACCTGTTACTATAACCAGCTCAAACCCCTGCTGAAAGACATCAAGGGCCTGGCGCACATCACCGGCGGGGGCATCGTCGGCAATATTCCCCGCACCCTCCCTAAAGGACTGGCCGCCAGGCTGGACAGCGCCAGGTGGCAGGTGCCGCCCATTTTTAAGCTTTTGCAGAAAAAGGGCAGCGTGGACACCGCCGAGATGTACCGCGTCTTCAACATGGGCATCGGCATGGCGGTTATCTGCGCACCGGAGAAAGTGAAAAAACTCATAAAAGCCCTGCCGGAGGCGCAGGTGGTGGGGGAGGTTGTCGAACAGAAAGGTAAAGCGCGTGTGTTTATAGATGGCAAGGGGTACCGGCAGGACAAGGTGGCGTAAGTAAAGGGAGTTGAGGCACATGTCAAACGCAGTTCTGGTTATCGACATGCTGCGGGGGTTCCTGGAGGAGGGCTGCCCGCTTTACGGCGGCGAGACCGTGCGGCGTGTTATCCCCAGCATCCAGCGCCTGCTGGAAAAAGAATCGGCTCAAGGTTCTAAAATTTACTTCGTCTGCGATTCCCACGATAAAGACGACCCCGAATTCAAGATGTTCCCGCCCCACTGTATCGCCGGCACGGCGGAGGCGGATATCATACCGGAGCTTTCAAAATACGTCCTTGAAATCATCAAGAAGAAGCGCTATAGTGCCTTTTTCGGCACCGACCTCGATAAAAAACTGAAAAAGCTCAAGCCGGATAAGCTGATTGTCTGCGGCGTGCTGACCAATATCTGCGTCATGCACACCGTCGCCGACGCCCGCAACCGCGACTACGTAGTGGAGGTGCCGGCGGACTGCGTGGCTTCGCCGGATGAAGCCGCCCACCGCTTTGCCCTGGAGCACATGGAAAAGGTGCTCGGGGCCAGGCTCGTCTAGGAGGTGAAAGATGAAGCAACCGGAGTTCAAGCCGTCGGCGGAGGTTATATCGGGCGATACCGCCGATATCTACTTCGTGCGTACGGTGGATATATTGAAGAAGGAAGGCATCAACCCCGCGGCTACCATGGAGGTCTTCGGCAGTCGGGCGGGCGTCCTCTGCGGTATGGAAGAAGTGAAAGCGCTGCTGGACGAGGTTCTGCCTAAGGACAGCCGGGAAGTCTGGGCTTTAAAAGAAGGCGATGCCATTTCCGCTAAAGAGGTGGTGCTGCGCATCACCGCGCCGTACCAGAGCTACGGCGTTTACGAGACCTCGATAGTCGGCATTCTGGCACACTGCAGCGGCTGGGCGACCGCCGCCCGCGAGTGCGTCGAGGCAGCGGGAGATGTGCTGCTCATCAGCTTCGGGGCGAGGCATGTACATCCCTCGGTGGCGGGGATAATGGACTACGCGGCGGTGGTGGGAGGCTGCGCGGGTTGCTCCAGCATTGTTGGCGCCCGGCTGGCCGGCGTCGAGGCATCCGGCACCATGCCCCATGCCCTGATTATTGTTGTAGGCGATACGGTCAAAGCAACGTTGCTGTTCGATAAGCACATGCCTCCGGAGGTGCCGCGCGTCTCGCTAGTGGACACCTTCAAAGACGAGGCGGAGGAGAGCCTGCGGGTGGCCGAGGCGCTGGGGAAAAAGCTCCAGAGCGTGCGCCTGGACACCCCTTCTGAACGCGGCGGTGTTACAGTGGAACTGGTCAAGGAAGTACGCGCCAGGCTCGACCTCGCCGGTTTCAAGCACGTGGGCATCTTCGTCAGCGGGGGCATCGATCCCGTGCGTATCGGGTATTTCAGGGAGCGCGGCGCGCCGGTCGACGGCTACGGGGTGGGGAGCTACATCAGCGGCGCCAGACCGATAGATTTTACCGCCGACCTGCATGAAGTCGAGGGCAGGCTCACCGCCAAACGCGGACGCATACCTGGCATCACGCCTAACCCGCGACTGAAACGGGTGTTTTAGACCCTCTTGAAATCAAGACGCAGCACTTTTCTGGTATCCGACCGGACTTTATAGCGCTCATCGATGCGGTAGCCGACCACCCATAAAACGTCTTTCCCGCAGCAGACGATGGGTACACGCGCCCGCCATTTCCGGGGAATCCGCGCGTCAATCATAAAGACATTCAACTTCTTGGACTGCGCCATGCCCAGCGGCTGAAACCGGTCGCCGGGAAGGCGGCGACGTACGGTGAGTTTATTATCAATCTTGGCAAAGTCGAAACAGGCGGCTAAATCGCTGGCCTCGCTGGATTGTGCTTTGTATTCAGATTGACTGATAACTCGGGCGTTCACTTCCCAGCCGCTGAATACCGTCCTGCCGGGTATCTTGAGCCCCGTTTCGCCAGCCAGCGCCGGGAATGGACAGGGTGAAATCGACTCCGGCGCCAGGACATACCTGTCATACTCGACGGTGAAACAAAGACCGAACGGCAGCCCGATGACCTTTCCGGCAGGTTTTTCCAATGCCTCAATAATCCCCTCGATATGGACTGCCTCGATGTCCTTAAGGCTGCCCAGCAGCGACTCTATGGCAAGGCGTAGCAGGCGGCGCTGCAGGGCCGGGTGCAGGGCAATCAAGCCTTTCTTTTCAATAACAACCGATTCTTCTCTCACTTTAAGAACGCTTTTCATAATACGCCGCGCCTCGGCATCTATAAAATCGAGGTCGGCGGCGGCTGTTCGGGAGAGCCGCGCCAGGGCTTGTGAAACCTGCGGATTGTATTTTTTAAGCCCGGGTATAAGCTTGCGGCGTACCTTGTTGCGCAGCAGCTCTATCGACAGGTTGGAGGCATCCAGTCTTGGCTTAAGCCCGCGGGCGCGGCAATATGCAAGAGTTTCTTCCCGACTCACACACAGGAGCGGCCGGATAACGGTCAGGACGCTTCCGTTCGTCTTTAATTTAGATACGGGCATCAAGCCGCGCAGTCCGTTGGTACCGCTACCGCGGACGATATGCAACAGCACCGTCTCGACATGGTCGTCAGCCGTGTGCCCCACGGCGACCTTACCTGCCCCCGCTTCCCCCACCGCCGTACAGAGAAAATCGTAGCGCACCTCGCGGGCGGCCTCCTCCAGCGAAAGCCGGTGCTGCTTCTGGTAAGCCTTCACGTCGCGGGACTCTATAGCGGCGGGAATATGCAGTCGTTTTGCCAGCCCGGCCACGTATCCGGCGTCGGCGCGCGCGTCCCGGCCGCGCAATCCGTGATTTAAATGTGCTATGTGCAGCTCGATGCCGAGCTCCTGTTTTAGTTCCGCCAGTACGTACAGCAGGCAAACGGAGTCCGGCCCGCCGGAAACGGCAACCACGATCTTTTCTCCCGGCGAGACGAGCCCCTTCTCGCGTAAGTAAGCGAGGACTTTTTGCTCTAAAATGGAGGCTTCTTTATTTGGCATTGTTGTTGTTTGCCTTCTTTGGAATGTGCCTAGCTGGTCTTGAGTACCAGTTTGCAGCGGTGTATCGACTCCGGATATTTTTCAAAGCCCAGGGCGATGGCCACCTGCTCCGGCCGTCCCGAGCCGCTGCTGTCGCAGCGTAGCAGCATGCCGATGTTGCAAAGCCCCTCGCGCCAGTCGATGAGCCACAGGTCGTCAATCAGTGCCCGCAGGTCGTACTTGTGCGGCCCCGTATCGCGCCGGTGCTCCCAGGGCAGGCTGTCCCTGTCCAGCAGGGCGCTGATGGCTGATTCTACTTCACCCTTTTTTTTATCGGTGGGGATGGCCGCCGCGTACTCCGCCTGGCGCACCTGCGACTGCAGGGAGGGCAGGTTAAGGGGGATATTGAAGACGCCGTTGATGGCCACGCCGCGCGGCAGCTGCCGGCCTACGGCGCTGGTGAAGGCGTGCGGCGAGATGAACTTCTCCACCACGATATCCATCAACTCCGCCTCGCTGGTAACGCCCAGCGCTAAAGGCAGCGCCAGGGACATGCGCGGGTGCGGACTGAACCCCTCGGAGTACGCCAGGGCGACGTCGGCACGGTTTAAGGCCCGCTGCCACAGCCGCATCATATCGAGGTGCGATATGTACTTGATTTCCTCGCCGCGGCTGAACCTGATACGCAAACGCTGCATGATAATCCTCTGAATGATAATAACATCGGGGGGCAGGGGCGTCAAAAAGAGACCCACCTGATTGACTATGTGTAAATTTTATAGATAAAATATTAAGTACCTTTCATCATTATCCGGTAAAAGTATGGGGAAAAGGGAGGGAAAAAGTGATAAAAAGACTATTATTTCTGATATTGATTTCAGCAGCGCTACTCGCCGTGGTGACCGCCTGTACTTCCGGAACGACAACAACAGTACCAGCAACGTCATCGACAACCACCGCGGCAACCACGACGCCTCCGCCATCCACCACGCCGACGACCACTACACCGTCCGCAACTACCACGACTCCGCCGACGTCAACCACACCGGCTAATGACATCGCCGCCGATGCCGGTGTCGCCTTTAAAATGGTGGACTTTCTATATAACATGGAGGCCATTCAAAATTACTATGATGACGGCGTCAGCGCCATGGCATCTTTTGAGGTTGAATTGTCTAAAAGCGCGCGTAGCTTGAGGGCCGAGAGCAACATACCCCGCGAATTCAGGGATAAACTGCCGCCGGGGGGCGCCAT
>JAFGOC010000121.1 GCA_016926705.1 Dehalococcoidales bacterium
CTCGATAATACGAGCGTAGGGAAGCGGCCTTACCGTAAGACCAGGGGTTTCAGACTTGTAGAAAATACCCTTGGTTTTATTATTTTACGGGGGGTGGTCATAATGACACAACTGGAAATAGCCGCTAAAGGTAATGTCTCTCCGCAGATGGAGCGTGTAGCTCTCGCTGAAAGGCTGGATGTTAATGTTGTTCGCGCTGGCGTAGCCCAGGGTAAAGTAGTTATACCGGCTAATGTGCGGCATGTCGGACTTAATCCCTGCGGTATCGGGGAAGGCCTATCCACCAAGGTCAATGCCAATATCGGCACATCGTCTGATTTCGGTGACCTGTCCACCGAACTCGCCAAGCTGTGGGTCGCGCTTGATGCCGGTGCCGATACGGTCATGGATTTAAGCACCGGCGGTGATATAACGGCTATCCGCCGCGCGATTGTCGAGGCCAGCACGCGCCCTATCGGCACGGTGCCGATTTACCAGGCGGGCATCGAGGCGATTGAGAAATATGGCGCCATCGTAAAGATGACTGCCGACGATATGTTTAAAGCCATTGAAGAACATTCCCGCGACGGCGTGGACTTTATTACCGTACACTGCGGTGTCACGCGGTCTGCTATCGCCCGTCTCAAGCAGCAGGGCAGGGTCACTGATGTGGTCTCGCGCGGCGGCGCTTTTTTAGTCGGCTGGATGCTCCATAACGACTCCGAAAACCCCTTATATGAGCAGTACGACCGCCTGCTTAATATCGCCCGCGAGTATGACGTGACCTTGAGTCTTGGCGACGGCATGCGTCCCGGCAGCCTGGCGGATGCCACCGACCGCACTCAAGTCGATGAACTGCTTACGCTGGGCGAGCTGGTGCAGCGGGCTCGTGAGGCCGGCGTCCAGGTAATGGTGGAAGGCCCGGGGCATGTGCCCCTCGACCAGATTGAGACCAATGTCAAGCTTCAGAAAACGGTCTGTAAAGGCGCTCCCTTCTATGTTTTGGGTCCGCTGGTGACCGATATCGCCGCCGGTTACGACCATGTTACCAGCGCTATCGGCGGGGCAGTTGCCGCCATGCACGGCGCCGATTTTCTATGCTACGTAACTCCTTCCGAGCATCTAGCTATCCCGGATGTCGATGACGTCCGCGAGGGGGTTATCGTTTCCCGCATCGCCGCCCATGCGGCGGATATCGCCAAAGGCGTACCTGGAGCTATGGAAAGAGACAGAAATATGTCTATGGCGCGTAAGAAGTTGGACTGGGATAAACAGGCCAAGTTGGCCCTCGACCCGGAAAAATTCAAGAGAGTACACCAGCAGCGCTCTTCCAGGGGGTCAGCCTGCAGCATGTGCGGCCAGTATTGCGCTATGGAGTTGGTGGGTAAATACCTGGGCGTTAATGCCCCCAGGTGTTAAAGTCGGTTCATTCCCTTATTGCGGAGATATATCACCCAGTAGACCAGGGCGACGAAGAATACGCCCCCTATCATATTGCCGATTGTCACCGGTATCAGGTTGTTCACGAAAAACGCGCCCCATGTTACATCGCAGTAGCTGGCGGCTGTTGTGCCTATGCCCTGCCAGAAAGAATCGGCGGCGCCGGCCTTGACGAGTATGGCGTAAGGGATAAAGTACATGTTGGCGATGCAGTGCTCGAACCCGGCCGCAATAAACCCGGTGATGGGGAAGATAATCGCCGCCACCCGGCCCAGCACAGTGCGCGCGCTGTATGTAAGCCAGACTGCCATGCAGACCATGGCGTTGCAGAGAATTCCGAGTATTATCGCCTGCCCGAAACCCAGGTTTACCTTGGTCTGGGCGATATTCAGAGCGGTTGCCCCAACCCCACCGTCCGCCATCGTGTAATGCATACCCCAGAAAACTACCAGCGCGGTAGCCACTGCCCCGCACAGGTTACCCAGGTACACGATGCCCCAGTTGCGTACTACCCGCCAGGTGGAGAGCTTGCGGCTTGCCCAGGCCATGATAATCAGGTTGTTGCCGGTAAAAAGCTCCGCCCCTCCTATGATTATTAATACCAGTCCCAGACTGAATGCCAGCCCGCCGATAATCCGGCTGATGCCCCAGGGAATTTCGACTCCCCCGGTCGTCTGCGATACGGTAAAAAGCAGCGAACCCAAGGCGATGAATGCCCCGGCCAGCACTGCCAGCGCAAACGTGCTTAGAAAATCGAGATGCGCCTTTTTAATACCTATTGCCTGTGCCTTGTTGGCCATTTCCGCCGGCAATAGCTCGTCAAAAGAGCTTACAGTATCATTGCCATAATCATTGTCTTCATTAGGTTCTACCATTAATTCTCCCCGTTTAGTTATTATATTATGTTATTGAACCTACTACAATATAGTTACGGTCTTAATACCTTTTTACGTGTGCCGGAGGTATTTATCTCTTTGTTTACCGTCGGGGTTCGCTTGGTTGACTTTTATTCGTAGAGTAGTAGAATAGATGTAATATGAAGCTCTTCGGCTCCTCCGGCATACGTGCCCTTTTCAGCCAGGAACTGCTTTCTATCGCTTTTCGCGTAGGACTGGCCGTTGGCAAAAATTGTCCGAATGTGGTAATCGGCAGGGACACCCGCACCTCCGGCGAGGCTATGAAGCATGCCGTTATCTCCGGACTGCTGGCCGCGGGAGCCAACTGCAAAGATGCCGGCATCATACCTACCCCCACATTGGCTTATGCTACACGCGAATTCTCTGCCGGGGTGATGATTACCGCCTCCCATAATCCCCCGGAATATAACGGCATCAAGCTATTCAATCCGGACGGCTCATCTTTCGGCGCTTCTCAACAGGAGCGGATAAAAGCGCTGGTGCTGGCTGAATCTTATGATGTTACCGACCGGGCGAAGGCCGATACCTGCGGCGATTATCAAGGGGCTGTGGAAAATCACATCGATGCTATTGCTTCCCGTTTCCCGTCGCCGCTGAATATCAGGGTCGTTGTGGATTCTGGGGGAGGCGCCGCCTCGGAAGTAACCCCCCGCCTCCTCGAAATGCTGGGCTGTGAGGTGGTGGCGCTAAACTGTAAACCAACGGGTGAATTTCCACGTCCCAGCGAGCCTGTCGCCGCTAACTTAACGGAATTGTGCCGACTGGTAAAGGAGTCTGGCGCCGCGCTTGGCATTGCTCACGACGGCGACGCCGACCGTATGATGGCGATTGATGAAAAGGGGAGATTTATCACCGGGGATGTCATGCTGGCTATTTTGACTAGGGCCGTTGGCGCCAGGGACGTGGTCACCACGCTGGATGCCTCCATGTCTATCGACGAGATGGGACTGAAAATACGGCGTACGAAAATCGGCGATACCTTCGTTTCCGAGGAGTTGAAAAAAGGCGGCGACTTCGGCGGCGAGACCTCCGGCGCCTGGATTTTTCCCTCCCTTTCTCTCTGCCCCGATGGCATATTCGCCGCCGCGCAGATTGCTGCCCTTACCGCGGAAAACAAACTCTCGGAACTGGTTGATGCCGTACCGGTTTACCCCCTGTTTCGTGGTAATATAAGTAGTAAAGGCCTTGAGATTGCTCGTCTTCAGGCTGATTTAATGGCGCTCAAGCCGCTCTCGGTCAGTAATATGGACGGCATTAAGCTGGTTTTCAGCGACGGCTGGCTGCTGGTGCGGCCCTCCGGCACCGAACCCAAGATTAGAATAACCGCCGAGGCAAAGACCGAAGCCCGCGCTAGTGAGTTTTATGATAGTTGTCTTGATATTATCAAGAAATCTGTGGATATCGGAGTGGAAGCTAATTGAAAGCAATTATATTGGCGGCTGGCGAAGGCCAGCGCATGCGCCCCCTCACCGCCAACCGTCCCAAGGTTATGCTGCCTGTCGTCGGCTTGCCTATCCTGGAGCATCTCCTGAATGAGGTCAAGGCGGCTGGCATCGCGGATTTTATCTTTATCGTTGGTTATTGCGATAAGCAGGTGCGCAGCTACTTCGGCGACGGTGAAAAATGGGGCGTGAAAATCGACTACTCCGAGCAGCGTAAGCAGCTCGGCACCGCTGACGCCCTCCGTAATGTGTCCGGCATGGTCGAAGGTGATTTTATCGTCATCAACGGCGATGTCGTCGTCAGCCGAACCGATATCAAGAAATTGATGAAATGCACCCGCAACACCATGGGCGTTATCGAGGTCAAAGACCCTGGCGGCCTTGGCATCGTGGAGCTGTCCGACCAGAAAGTGGTCGGTATTTATGAAAAGACGCGCCGCCCGCCCTCCCTGATGGCCAATGCCGGATTGTACCTTTTTACTCCGGCGATATTCGATGCTGTTGAAAAAACAGAAAAGTCGCCGCGCGGCGAGTATGAAATTACCGATTCACTGAAGATTTTAATGAGCGGCCGGGCCGGGCTTAATTATTTACAGCTGAAGTCCTGGCTTGACTTGAGTTACCCCTGGGACTTGCTGGTTGCCAACGAGGCCATGATGGCCTCGTTGAAAACGCAAAACCTCGGCAAGGTGGAGGATAATGTGGTCTTGAAGGGCGACGTTGTTATCGGCAAGAACACGGTCGTGAGCTCTGGCTCCTATATCGAGGGTTCGGTCATTATCGGCGAAGACTGCCGCATCGGGCCTAACTGCTATATCCGCGCCTGCACCACAATCGGCAACGACTGCCATATCGGCGCCTTTGTGGAGATAAAGAATTCCATTATTATGAGCGGCACCGATGTCCCCCACCTGAACTATGTCGGCGACAGTGTTATCGGCGAGGGCTGCAACTTCGGCGCCGGCACCAAGATTGCCAATTTAAGGCTTGACGAGCAGAATATCCATGTCGGCGGCATCGACACCGGACGGCGCAAGCTGGGGGCTATCATCGGCGACAATGTGAAGACCGGCATCAATTCCTCCATCAACGTTGGCGCCGTTATCGGCAATAACACATTTATCGGCCCGGGCGTGGTGGCCAGGGGCAACATTTTGCCCAATACCAAGTTATTTTAAGAGGTGCTCCATGAAACAGGCAGTAATTTTAGCGGCGGGGGAGGGGCAGAGACTAAGACCGTTTACCGTTAACCGTCCCAAGACGATGATTACTATCGCCGATAAGCCCATACTGCAGTTCGTCATTGAGTCGCTTGCCCGGAACGGCATCCGCGATATCGTCCTGGTGGTCGGCTACCGTAAGGAGCAGGTGTTCGACTATATAGGCTCCGGCGAGCAGCTGGGCGTGAAAATCACCTATGTTACCCAGGAACAGCAGCTGGGAACCGCCCACGCTCTTTCAATGGTGAAAGATAGTGTAGGGGATGAGTTCCTGGTCCTGCCCGGCGATAACCTCATCGAAGCCCATACCATCTCCGATTTTTCCGACGTAGAACCCGATGCCGTGCTGGTCAAGAGGGTTGATAACCCGGAAAGATACGGGGTGGTCGGCATTGAAGGCGATGAAATCAAGGAAATCGTGGAAAAGCCCAGAGAAGCGGGCAGCAACCTGGTCAATACCGGCATCTATGCCTTTTCACGGGACGTGTTCGATTATATTGATACTGTGCTTGATATACCAAGCGTGCTAAACAATATGATCGCGGCCGGTTGTTCCGTACGGGCGCTGGAGACGGACGGCACCTGGCTCGACGTAATTTATCCCTGGGATGTAATAAGCCTGAACAACGCCATCCTCCAGAACATCGAGGTGGGGCTGGGCGGCACTATCGAGGACGGGGTCACTTTACAGGGCAAGGTTATCGTCGGCGACGGCACGGTAGTCCGCGCCGGGTCATGTATCTATGGACCCGCGGTAATCGGCAGCGGCTGCGATATCGGCCCTCACGCCTGTGTCATGCCCTCCACCAGTATCGGCGATAACGTGGTTATTTCCTCGTTCACCCAGGTTAAAAACAGTGTTATCGGCAACGATGTCAACCTGGGTCCCGGCTGTTTTATCAGCGACTCCGTTATCGATAAGGGCTGCGTTATCAAGGGGCGTTTCACCGCTCTCGGCGGCCCCAGCGAAATCAGGATTAATGATGAAAGCCCTACGATAAACGTGGGTGTTATCATGGGCGAGGACTGCCGCGTGGAAAGCAATGTTACGGCGCAGCCGGGTGCTATCGTCGGCAACTACTGCCAGGTGCAGCTCATGAAACTGGTAAGCGGCCGCCTGCCCGACCGCTCCCTGGTGTATTAGGTGATGATGAAGGATTTGGAGTAATATGTGCGGCATCGTCGGCTATATCGGGGATAAAAAAGCCCAGCCCATCCTGCTGAATGCCTTGAGCAAGCTGGAATATCGCGGCTATGATTCCTGCGGCATCGCTATTGCCAACAAAACCATTGAGGTCTTTAAGGATGCCGTCCGCGTCAAGGCGCTGGCCAGGACGATTGAGCCGCATGAAGGGCGTATCGGCATCGGGCACACGCGCTGGGCGACCCACGGCGAGCCGTCCAAAGTCAATGCCCACCCTCACTGCGATTGCTCCGGGAGAATTGCCGTCGTCCATAACGGTACGATTAACAATTTCGCCCGACTGCGTGAGAAACTGGCCGCCGAAGGGCATATTCTGGCTTCGGAAACGGATACCGAGGTCATACCCCACCTTATCGAGAAACACTATAACGGCGATTTTGAAAAAGCGGTGGAGGAGGCGGTGGCCGAGCTGGAGGGCGCTTATACCATGATTGCCATGATGCTCGGCGAGCCGCGTCTGGTTGCCGCCCGCAAGGACAGCCCGCTCATTATCGGCGTCGGCGACCGTGAGAACTTCTTCGCCTCGGACGTGCCGGCGCTGCTGGACTATACCAGCCGGGTCGTTTACATGGAAGACGGCGATATCGCCGTGGTGACCGCCGGCGACGTTAAAGTCAAGCAGAACGGCAAAGCAATCGACCGAGAGGTGCATAAAATCTCGTGGAGCATGGAGGACGCCCGGAAGGGCGGCTACGAGCACTTCATGCTCAAGGAAATCCACGAGCAGCCTAAAGTCATCCGCGATACGCTAACGGAATACATCTCGGCGGAGGAGCCGGCGGCCGCACTTGCGGGGACGGGCACCGGCAGCCTGGAGAACATGATTATACTGGCGTGCGGCACCTCTTATCACGCCGGTCTGGCAGGCAAGTACATCATCGAGGAGCTGGTCAACGTTCCGGTGAGGGTCGAGCACGCCGACGAGTTCAGTCTTAGCGGCCGGTCTCTGGCGGGTCAACAGGCCATCGTCATCACCCAAAGCGGCGAGACGCTGGACGTTCTCAAGGCTGTAAAACGGCTTAAAGCGAACGGCAACCGCGTTATCGCCATCACCAACGTCATCGGCAGCAGCGTCACCCGCGCTTCCGATAAGACGCTCTACACGCGAGCCGGGCCGGAGATATGCGTAGCCGCCACCAAGACCTTCATCGGCCAGCTTATCGCCCTTTACTGGCTGGCTTTGCCCTATGCGAGCGTCGATGCCGCCCGGCTGGACGAGCTGGTAATGGAGCTGCGGCAGCTGCCGGTGAAAGTCCAGCAGGTCCTGGATAACGAAGCTGAAATCGCCGCGCTGGCTAGAAAGCTGGCCGTGTTCGATAACGTGTTCTACATCGCCAAGGGCATCAACTATCCCATCGCTCTGGAGGGCGCCCTGAAGCTCAAGGAGATTTCTTACGTCCACGCCGAGGGGTATGCCGCCGGCGAGCTCAAGCACGGGCCCTTTGCCCTGCTCGGCGAGAAGACGCCGGTGGTAGCCGTAGTGACGCAGGACAGCACCTACGGGCCGATTATCACCAGCATCAAGGAAATCAAGGCCCGGCATTCGCCGGTTTTTGCTCTGGCGAATGAAGATGACGATGTCCTGCCGGATTTAGCGGACTACGTGATAAACGTGCCCAAGGTGGACCCGCTGTTCTCGCCGGTGGTGAACATCGTGGTCTTACAGCTGCTGGCATACTTCGCGGCTAAAGAGCGCGGCTGCCCCATCGATTTTCCCCGCAACCTGGCCAAGACGGTGACGGTGGAGTAAACCTACTCTTTACTAGAAACAAAGAAAGCCCCCGAGAATAAAGAATGGGTGGCTATATTAGGTTTGGAGGAGAAAGTTAGTTTAAAAACTTGAAAGTTTCTATGATATGTCCGAAATAGGGTTTATCTATTTCCGCATTTGATGCATCATAAGTCATATAAATATCAAAAATCAGATCATTATGTTTAAAAGTTAATTCTCTAACAATGCGTGGCTTTGGTAAGGCATCTGTTGGGCTATCTTGAAGGTCAGGTATTTCTGTATATGAAAAGACTGCTCCGTAACCGTGGCTTCCGGCGATTTCCAGTTCAAATTCTTCCAATAATTGATAATCATCCCTCGCCTTTTGGGTCATTGAAAGAGAAAACTGAAGGTTCGCCTTAGCATCTTTATACGCTGGTATTATATCAATAATAATAAAAGTACCTGCTAAGTCTTTTTCTCTTTCCTTTGGAGGGTACCATGAGAATGTCACATGGGTGAAGGTATACTCGGGTTCGTTATAAATTTCCACAACGCCCACATGATAGCGCAGAGGATATTCTAAAGAAAAATGTCCTTCACCATTTTCTAAAATAAATAAATTATAACCATTATCCAATGAGATCGATGTGTAGTTTTTACAAGAAATCAACACATATGGATTAAGCAGAAATAGAATGAATATAAACCTGAGAACAACGGCTATTCTACCCATTATCTATACTCCTGCATATTCATAAAACTTAAAACTACCTTGTGTACAATATATAAATTGTTACTCCAGCCATTTTCTTTTGCTTGATTATACACCACTCCTCCCCATATCAAAAGCGGGAGTGCGCAGCGAGAGGGGGCGCAGCCCCCTCTCAATCACACCCCCTCTCAAACAAATAAAAAAAGGATATAACTATCACTTGAGTTTGAGAGGGGCAGGGGAGAGTATCGTTAATATGACAAAATCCTATTTACTTTCTCTCCTTTCCCCCCTATACTCTATACTGTCAACTGTTAACTGTTGACTGTAAACTATTTAACATAAAACAAATGAAAAAACAAATGATTTTAACGAAACGAATCGAGACTGAAATGTTGAAACGAGTCAAAAACTAACGGAACGAATCGAGACTAAAAATATTTGTTTTTACAACTCGTGAAGCTAAAATAAAAAATTTTAAAAATGCCCTTTTTACAAAACGAATCCAGGCTGATATGGTAAAATTAATCAGCCATGAACATAAAAAACGTCGCCACCAATAAAAAGGCGTATCACAACTATTTCATCGGGGAGACTTTTGAGGCGGGCATCGCGCTTACCGGCTCGGAGATAAAGAGCGTGCGGCAGGGCAAGGTAAGCCTTGGCGATGCCTACGTGCGCCCCGAGCGCGGCGAGCTGTGGCTTTATAACGCGCACATCGCCCGCTACGAGGCTTCCAGCTACATGAGCCACGAGCCAACCCGGCCTCGCAAGCTGCTGCTGCACAAGAAGGAAATCCGCAACCTTACCGGCAAAATAGCGGAGAAGGGCCTAACGCTGGTGGCGACCAGAGTGTATCTCAAGGGCGGTATCGCTAAAGTAGAAATCGCCCTGGGCAAGGGCAAGAAGCTCTATGACAAGCGGGAGGCCATCAGCCGCCGCGAGGCGGAGATAGAGCTTGCGCGAACGATTAAAAACCGTTGAAAAACGTAGTATAATATAGATATGGGGACGCGTGGTTTCGACAGGGGAGGTGTGTTACAGGACTGCAGGCGGAGGTGCCGCTCCCTCCTTAAACCGGTGGCAAAAAACAAACGCAGAACCAGAAATGGTTGCAGCCTAATTAACTAGGCTGCCATTCAACCCGGCCCCACCCCGACGGGCCGGGATTGGGTGCCGAAAAGCCGGGGTGCCGTCGCTTTAACGCCGATGGAAGCGGCGAAAGATTAATCGGCTGGCCGGGCCCGACCCGGTCGGTTGGGGCGGGGCCGGCAAGATTAAAGAGCCGACCAAGCTTGTAGGATGTCCTGGACAGCTTCTTCTGGACGGGGAGTTCGACCCTCCCCCGTCTCCACCAGAAAAAAAGAAAGCCCCCTGGCGAAAAACGGGGGCTTTTTAGTATGAATATATAATTTTTGGCTAATCGGTGCCTATCATTACGTTAGAGGCTTTTATAATGGCATAGACTTGTTTGCCGGGATTTAGCGCCAGTCTTTCCGCGGACGATTTGGTGATAATGGACACGATTTCTACACCGCCCGCTACCTCGACGATGATTTCCGAGTTCACCGCGCCCGGCGTTACCTTTTTTACCTTGCCCTTTAAAACATTGCGTGCGCTGATTTGCATGACCCTGCCTCCTATCAACAGTCAATGTATTCTCCTGATATTGTAGTCCCATTTATTTAAAGGTTGTCAAGTAAAATGCTCAAAGTTGTTTCTTTTAATAATCAAATTTCACATTTGTCACTAATGTAAATCACCCCATTTACAGAAAATTGACATCTGGTTACGTTTTATTTATTTTTTGTTTATCGGCAAAGTGCTATACTACTAGGTGCGGAAGTACGCCGTTAAACGGTCAGATGTAAATCTGCTTGAATATAAAAACACTGGCAATAAGGTGAATACAGGTACCGAAACTAATATTCATAAAGAAGTCAGTTGCCGGGTTACAAACTCGATACTAAAGTATCTGGAGTCCCGGGGATACAACTGCGATTCAACTATCGAAGGTCTGCCTTATCCTTATACCAGAGAGTACCTGACCGATACTTTCAACTGGGTCACCTACGATATAAGGGAGAAGATTTGCCAGCGCGCCGCCGAATTGACCGGCGATGATGCCATCATGTACAAGGTAGGTCTGGCCACTCCCGAAATCACCCCCCTTGGCGGTATCGAGTCCGTCATCAAAAAGCTTACCGGGCCGCTCATGGTTTACAGGTTTGTGCCCAAGTACGCCGGACTATTTGATAGAGTTTTCACTTTCAAAACAATTATCACGGGTAAAAATACTGCCACTATTGAAATGAGGACCAAAGAGCCGGATTATCAACCTTCGAAGGACTCGTGTTATTATGCGCAGGGTATTTTAGCGGCAATACCTACATTATGGAATCTGCCTCCCGCTGAAGTCCGTGAAAAAAAGTGCATGTACGTGCCGCTGCTCGGGGCTGCTCAAAATGGCATTCAGTACAGAGCTGACGCCTGTGTCTATGAAGTGGAGTGGCAGCCTTTACCATCCTGGTATCAGAGATTGCGTGATAATATCCTGGGTAAATTATTCCCGGTAGCTTTGGATTATAAAGAATTTGAGCAAAGCCTCCGGTATATAGACCGGAAAAATGTTGAACTTGTTGCCAGGAACAGGCAACTTGCCGCGGTACGGGAAATTGCCATGGGTGTTGATAAGGTCAGGACTATCGATGAAGCGCTGGCTTTCACCGTGGAACAATCGAGGGAGATTGAAGGGATACGCATGGTGCTCGTCCAGAAGATGGATGAAGCACGTGAGAATGTTATCACGCCTTATTACTCTAAATTCCGCGCCGATACAATGAAAATGGTCAATGCTGCCAAAGCTATAGGTATTAACGCGGAAAAAGTCCTGGGCAAAACTCCCACAAGTAATAAATTAAGGTTCCCTCTCTCAAAGCTCAAAGTGGCTCAAGAATACAATAAAAACCCGAGAGTCATGGTCCTGACAACCCTGGCTGAACTGCTGGATGGCGTGTGGCCGAAGACCTTATGTGATGCTCTTCAAAAAATAATGGGAGTAAAGAAATTCGTCATTGTGCCGCTTATGGTAGAGGGCGAGTCATGGGGCCATATCCTCTACTTTTTAACCCAAGACATACCGACGGATATTCTGGAAATGATTGGCGGACACTGCTCGCTTGCTATTAAAAATATCATCAACTTAAATAACCTCGTGGAGAGAAATACCGAATTAACTGAAAGGAACAGACAGCTGGCTGTAGTCAGAGAGATTGCCGCTAGTGTTAATACGGTAAGAACTATTGATGAAGCCTTGACTCTGGCTGTTGAGCAGGCGAGGGAAATCGAGGGGATACGCTTTGTGCTTGTTCAAACGCTGGATGAAAGTGGTGAGTATATTACCACACCTTATTATTCAAAAAAACGTCGTGATAATGCATTACCTGCTCTAAAGGCATTAGGTATTGATCCGTATAAATTACTGGGTAAAACCCCTACCAGCAATAAACTCCGTTTTCCAGTTTCAAAAATTAAGATAGCCCAGGATTATCTCAAAAATCCCCAGATAACAGCTATACCCAGTCTCGCAGATTTGCTGGACGGTGTCATGCCGCGCGCTCTTTGTGATGGTATACAAAAAATTCTTAAAATAAAAAGACTTGTGCTCGTACCTCTCTTATTGGAGAAAAGACTGTGGGGGAATATACTATACTTCCTGACCTATGATGTGCCTATAGATATTTTAGAGATGATAGGGACACATTGCGGACTGGCTCTGAATAACATTTTAAATACTGATAACCTCGTATCACGGAATACTGAATTAACGGGAAGGAACAAGCAGCTTGCTATAGTACGGGAAATTGCTCTCGGTGTTGATAAGGTTACAAATATTGATGAAGCTTTAGGCTTCGCGGTAGAGCAGGCAAGAGAAATTGAGGGGGTACGTTTTGTGCTTGTCCAGAAGCTGGACGAAAACAAAGAGTATGTTACCACACCTTACTATTCAAAGATTCGGCCCCAATCTCAATTAATGGTGAATGCTATTAAAGCCCTGGGGTTTGACCCGGAAAAAGAATTAGGGAAAGACTCTACGAGCAATAAACTCCGTTTCCGATTCTCCAAGCTTAAGGCAGCTCAGGATTATGTACAGAATCCCAGGGTTATGGTTTTCACAAGCCTTGCCGAACTACTCGATGGCATTTGGCCCAGGACTCTATGTAAAGGGATCCAAAAAATCATGGGAGTTAAAAAACTCGTCATTGTCCCGATTATGGTGGAAAGTGAATCATGGGGTAATCTGCTATTTTTCTTAACACAGGACGTGCCGCTGGATATCCTGGAAATGATAGGGGCGCATTGCGCGCTGGCTGTAAGGAATATCGGTAATATTGAAGCCCTAGGCGATGAAGCCATTCGGAGACGTATTCTCATCGATGAATCGCTTGACGGCATCGTTATCCTTGATGATAAAGCGGCGGTTGTTGAAGCCAATAAGAAATTCGCCGAGATGCTCGGATACTCCCCAGAAGAAGTGCGCAAGCTGCATACATGGGACTGGGACGTTAAGTGGAAACCCGAGACACTTTTAGAGATGGGACGCGGTGTCGGTTCGGGGCCGGAAGGATTGCATGTCGAGACCCAGCACCGCCGTAAAGACGGCACAATCTTTGATGTCGAAATAAGTATCAATGGTGCAACCCTGAATGGCCGCAAGCTTATTTTCTGCGTTTGCCGGGATGTCACCGAACGCAACCAGATGCATGAGGCATTGCGGGAATCTGAAGATAGGTACCGGACTATTTTTGAATCGGCTAAAGATATTCTGATTCTGATTAACAATAAAGGTAAAATCGTTGATGTAAACGATAGAATTAGTGATGTTGGCGGCTATGAACGCGGGGACCTGATAGGAAAGGATATCCGCACGCTTTCCAATATAATGACTAAGAAAAGCCTGGCTGTTGTCGCTGGCAATTACCTAAAGAGAATGGCGGGGCTTAATGTGCCGTTCTATGACGTTGAAATGGTCAAGAAAAACGGCGAGCGCCGTATTATACAGATTAATGCCGTGGCAGTGCGCAAAGGGGGCAAAATAATCGGCGACCTGGCCATCTTGAGGGATATCACGGAAATTAAGCAAACCGAGGAAAACCTGAAATTTCAGAAAGACCTCATCGACCGCATACTGGCGACGATACCCAACGCGGTGCTGCTTTTAAATAAAAACCTGAACGTGATTATCGCTAACCAGACTTTCTATAAGCTTTTTAAACTGAAAAAGAACAAGGTTGAAAAGAAGAACGTCAATCAGTTGATTAATAATCCGGAACTGGACCAGGCGATTAAAAATATACTGGATAGCAAAGAACAAAAGACGAGCACCGAATTCCGCTACTATATAGGCTCAACCGAAAAAATCCTTATCACTAATATTTTCCCCATGGAAAATGAGTACCTGCTGCTGGTTATCAATGATGTTACGGAAGAGCGGGAAAAGCAGGAGAGGCTATATCTCACGGACCGCCTGGTATCTGTGGGTGAAATGGCTGCGGGTATCGCTCATGAACTCAATAACCCCTTAACCAGCGTCATCGGTCTATCGAGCTTGCTTGTAAAGCAGGAAGTGCCCGAGACAACTAAAGAAGACCTGCGTTCCATTTATTCAGAAGCACAAAGGTGTGCCAATATTGTGAAGAATTTGCTTACTTTTGCCAGGAAACATGCTCCTAAGAAAGAGCCTTTGCAAATTGCGAGCGTTGTGAATGATGTACTGAAACTGCGCGCCTACGAGCACAAGATAAACAACATCTCTGTTAAAACCGAATTTCCTCCCGACCTTCCGGTAGTTTTGGCCGATTATTTTGAAATTCAGCAGGTGTTTATCAATATAATCCTCAACGCCGAGGCCGCTATGATTGACGCCAATGGCTACGGGACTCTGAAAATATCCGGTAAAGCCGTCAACAATCATGTGAATATTTCCTTTTCTGATACCGGGCCGGGAATTACCAGAGAGAATATGAGATATTTGTTTAATCCCTTCTTTACCACCAAAGAAGTAGGCAAGGGCACCGGCCTCGGTCTTAGTATCTGCTATGGTATTATAGCTTCGCACGGTGGGAAAATATACGCTAGAAGTGAATATGGAAAAGGCGCGACCTTTGTGGTAGAATTGCCTGTGTTCGATATATCAAAAGAGTTTTATCTATGACCCCGCCGCGAAAACAAAAAAAGAAAATATTGCTTGTTGAAGATGAACTGGTAATCGGGCGACTTTTTAGAAGAGTCCTTATTGAAGAGGGCTTTGATGTTGATTTTGTGCAGGACGGCCTGGTTGCCAGTGAAGTAGCCGATAGTAAAAATTATGACCTGCTGATTTCCGATATCAGGCTGCCCGGTATCACGGGCATTCAACTATACGAGAAGTTAAAGGCAAATAAACCGGAGCTCTCGCAGCACACGATTTTTATTACCGGAGACACGATGAACATTGATATTCAGTTGTTCATAAGGGAATCGGGCATGCCGTGCCTGGTGAAGCCTTTCGCTCCGGAAGAACTGGTTAGAGCAGTCAAGAAATTAGTAAAGTAATTCTTTAGAGCCTGCCTTCAGTCCTCGCGCCAGTCCCAGTCCCTGCCGCCTTTGAAAACGGCGGAGTTCATCTC
>JAFGOC010000122.1 GCA_016926705.1 Dehalococcoidales bacterium
AGATAATCCAGCCCGGCCCGCATCGAGCGGACTCTCGTCAGCGGCGCCATTTCTCCGTCCCTGACGGTAAGTATCTGTTTGACGGATAACATCGCGCCCAGGAATTCCTTGGCTTTACCGATACGCCCGCCTTTAGCCAGATACTTGAGGGTATCGAAATAAGCCAGCAGGTGTGAACGCTGATTGGCCTTACGCGCCATATCTGCAACTTTTTCCAGGCTAGCCCCGTTTTTTACGGCATCAACAGCGGCGGCCACAATAAGTCCCTGCCCCATAGCTACAGACATAGAGTCTACTATTACGATATGGCATTTCCCCTCGACATATTCCCTAGCCTGCATCGCCGACTGATAGGTACCGCTTAGCTTGCTGGAAACGACGATTGCCAGTATCTCATCGGTTTCCTCCGACAGCTTTTGAAAGACATCGGCAAAGTCGTTTGGAGTCGGCTGCGTCGTCGAAGGCAGCTTTGGCTCGTTGACAAGTCTGCGGTAGAAATCTTCGCTGGTAATATCGACCCGGTCGCGATAGACTTCTTCCCCGAAGCGCACGTATAACGGCACCACCGTAACGCCTAACTGCGTTACTAAGTCACCGGTGATATCTGACAAAGTATCCGTTACAATTTTCACCGTCATCCCGGTCACCGCCTTTCTATTCTATAGACAGAATATAACTATAATGAGGCTGATTGCCTTTTATCAGTTCAACCTGCAGATTGGGGTATTGCTCGGTGATGCTGGCATTTATCTTTTCAGCCTCTTCAGCCGTAGCATCTTCTCCGTAATATACTGTAACGACCTCCGCCTGTTTCATATCCAGCTTATCCAGGATTTTACTGATAACATCAAGGTCGGTATCTCCGGCAGCGATAAGCTCGTCATCCAAAAGGCCGATAGGCTGCTTCCTGCTAATCTTCAGTCCGTTTATCCTGGTGGCGCGCACCGATTTTGTGACTTCAAGTGTTTTCACAGAGGACAGGGCTTTTTCC
The DNA here is from genome assembly GCA_016926705.1 of Dehalococcoidales bacterium. GTDB lineage: Bacteria > Chloroflexota > Dehalococcoidia > Dehalococcoidales > RBG-16-60-22 > RBG-13-51-18. Next base: position 992 of record JAFGOC010000122.1, read on the forward strand.
ATAATTTCGGCGTTGGCTTTAAAGTCTGCTTCATAGTCAAAAGCCAGCAGAGCCACCACGCCCTGCGGGATTGTCTTGGTGGGGACTACTTTGATTTTCTTTTCCGTTAATGATTGGACCTGCTCGGCGGTGAGGATTATGTTCTTATTGTTGGGGAGTATAATGACGTTCTCGGAAGGCACAGACTGTACCGCCTGGAGGATGTCTTTGGTGCTCGGATTCATCGTCTGACCGCCGGGGACTATAGCGGCTGCCCCCAGACTGCCGAAAACTTCAGTCAGGCCGTCGCCGGAGGCTACCGCGATAACGGCCGTATCCGTAGCCGGCATCCTCTCTTTCTGCATCTCCAGGAAGTCCTGGTGCTGCTCATCCATATTCCTGACGCTAACCTGGTGCAGCGTGCCCAGCTTAGTACCGAAGTGTAAAATATTGCCGGGCTCAAGGGTATGTATATGGACACGAACCGCCGAATCATCGCCGACGACGATTAGAGATTCGCCTTTTTTCTCCAGCCTCTTCTTGATTTCTTCGGGGTCCATCTTCTCGCCTTTAATGAGGAACTCCGTACAGTACCCGAAGGGTACTTCATCCACGCCCGTGGCCTGCGGCAAAGGCACCGTCAACGGCAAATCGCTGACGATTATCTGCGGCTTGCGCAGTCGCATCGCCTCCGTTTCTCCCTTGAGAAAACGCAGCGCTCCTTCCATGATGGTGTAAACCCCCTGGCCGCCGGCATCGACTACACCGGCATCTTTTAATACTTTCAGCAGTCTGGGAGTCCTGGCTACCGAATCGCCGGCTGCCGATACCACGGCTTCCATCAGGGCGATAATATCCTCTTCCCCCTGTTCCACCTGTGTCTGGGCTTCCTTGGCGGCATCTTTCATTACCGTAAGCATCGTGCCTTCAACCGGATTACTGACGCCGTTATAGGCTACTTCCGCCGATTTCTGTAACGCTTCAGCCATATCACTGGCATTGAACGTCTCTTTGCCGTCTAGCCCCTGCGCCAGACCCCGCCATATCTGCGAGAGTATCACCCCGCTGTTGCCCCGGGCGCCCATGAGGGCCCCCTTGGCCATGGCATGAGCTACGCCGGAGGCGCTGTTATCGGGGGCGCGGTAGGCCTCCTCCATCGTCGACCGCATGGTAAGCATCATGTTCGTGCCGGTATCGCCGTCAGGCACAGGAAACACGTTGAGGGCATCTATATCCGCGGAGCTTTTTTCCAGCCAGGTTGTAGCCGCGGAAAACATGTCCCGCAGAACCTGCCCCTCAACATTGCTAATCTTGTCCATATACTACCATCCTTGCTAGTTTATACGTTTGATTGTCATAGCCACCAAGGACGCTCTGTTTGCTAATCCAGACGCATTATGTTACTATTAATTAGCGGAATTTGCAACACCCCGGTGTGATTTCAAAGGAGAAAAAGTACATTGAAGTGTGATTTATGCGGTAAAACACCGCAGTATGGCCATAACGTCAGCCATTCCAAGAGACATACCAAGCGGGACTGGACGGCCAATATTCATCGCGCCACCATCATGGTTAACGGTAAGATGAAACAGCTGAACCTCTGCACCCGGTGCCTGCGCACCCAGAATAAAACAGCTAAAGCCCAAACCTCCTGAAATTCTATTTAGTATCATTTTAGCCGACCTGACATTACAAGTCAGGTCTCTTTATTTTATCCTTTAGTTAAGCCAGCTGGCGGCGGTTGCTGAACCATAGGCTGCCGGCAAAACCCACGACCAGGTAGATTACCATACCCACCGCCGCTAATGAAACATCCATAGGCTTATAGTTCTCCAGCATCGAGCCGAACCGCGATGGGTCGATTCCCAGACTCTCAAACATTTTACTCATATCTGTCAGAACCGCCGTAATACTGTCCCCTCCGGTAGAAAGAATAAACCAGTAGGGCTTGCCGGTGGCCATCAGGACGCTTTCCAGAATTCCGCAAACGACGAAGATGAAGAGCAGCGTCATCACCGTGGCTCCCATGGAACCTTTTGATACTGCGCTGAAAAGGAAGGTCACGGATAGCACCGAGGCGGCGTACAACATACATAACCCGAATGATTTCAGGAGTTCAACGGGAACCTGCTGGTATATCGCCAGCAGTGCGATACTAATGATAATATAGCTGAACACTACCAGTATTGTCGTAGCCAGAAAACCTGCCAGATACTTGCCCACCCAGAGAACAACCCGCTTAACGGGGTTGATAAAAAGCAGGAAGCCGGTCTTGCCTTCAAACTCCCCGGCAACGGCGTCGCCGGCAAAAAATACGGCGCCGATAACCGCCAGACCCGGCCCGGCGGTCAACAGCGCCGCCATGCTAAGGGCATCATCGGGATATCCCTGTTCCATGAGAACCGGTATTAAAATGAGCACCAGCGCTTCTACAAGCAGCGCTATACCCAGCACGATATAGAGACGCTTGCGCCGGAAATGCTTTAAAAACTCGTATTGTATTACTATTTTCAGCTTTTCTAGGTCACTCAACGCTTCCTCCTGTCAGCTTGAGATAGGCTATCTCGAGCGACTGGTATTTTTGCTTCAGTACGTCAATACTCTCGTAAATCAGCAGCTTGCCATTGTTGATAATAGCCACTTTATCGCATATTAAGTCCACCTCGTTTAGCTGATGAGAGGCAAAAAAGACCGTCTTGCTCCTACCGGCATCCGAGATTATTTCCCGGAACTCAACCAGCCCCTTGGGGTCGAGCCCCAGCCCCGGTTCGTCAAGGATTAAAATCGGCGGGTCGTGTAACAAACATTGCGCCAGGGCGAGTCGCTGCTTCATGCCCCGGGAAAACTTCTCAATTTTAACTTTGCTCCATTTTTCCAGTTTGACGAGGGCAATCACCTCATCTATCTTTTTCATCAGATTATTCCCACTCATTCCGCGGAGTTTGCCGAAGTAACTTAAGTTATCTATCGGCGTGAGATAGGAATAAAATTCCGGCGTTTCAATTATTGCCCCGATTCTGGATAGAGCCTTTTCCGGTTCTTCCAGGATATCAAAGCCATCGATAAAAACCTTGCCGGAGCTGGCGCGAATTAAAGCGCACATTATCTTCAGCGTGGTGCTTTTACCGGCACCGTTGGGCCCCAGCAATCCTATGTTCTCCCCTTCCGGCACCCTTAGCGATAAATCATCCAGCGCCAGGAAGTCATTATAGTACTTGGTCAGGTTCTCGATGATAATAGAATCACCCATGTTATCACTCCAATACTATCGTGTTTTTCTACATTATATCTGATTATTTTTTAGCGATAATACGGCGCGCCCCGGCCAGGGCTTTCTTCACCTGCACGGGTGCCGTACCGCCAATAACGTTTCTGGCCGCCAGCGACGTTTCGATGGTAATGGAACGCACATCGGCGCCGAAAAGCGGCGAGAATTTCTTATATTCTTTCATATCAAGGTCGGCCAGTGTCTTGCCCTTCCCAACGGCATACTTGACCAGCTTGCCGACGATTTCATGGGCGGCGCGGAAGGCCGCGCCCTTCTTAACCAGATAGTCCGCCAAGTCGGTAGCGAGGACGTAGCCGCGCCCCAGAGCATTGCAGGTATTCCCGTTATTGACCTTGATGGTCTTAATTATGCCGGCAAAGACTTCCAGCGTGGACAGCAGAGTATCAACGGTATCGAAAAGCCCTTCCTTGTCCTCCTGCATGTCTCGGTTATAAGCGAGGGGCAGGCCTTTCATCGTGGTCAGCAGGGCCATCAGGTTGCCGTACACGCGCCCGGTCTTGCCGCGGGCCAGCTCCGCAACGTCCGGGTTCTTTTTCTGCGGCATAATGCTGCTGCCAGTCGCATAGGCGTCATCAATTTCGATAAAGCCAAATTCCGCCGATGACCACAGCACGATTTCCTCCGCCAGGCGCGAAAGGTGCATCATGCAGATTGCCGCGGCGGCTTCATATTCCAGTATAAAGTCGCGGTCGCTTACGGCATCCATGCTGTTCTGGCTGATTTTACTGAACCCCAGCTCTTTAGCCAGGAACTCTCGATCAAGTTTATAAGCAACTCCCGCCAGCGCTCCGCTGCCGAGGGGCATAACATCTGCTCGTTTCAAACAATCGCTTAAACGTTCATAGTCCCGCTGCAGCATCTCGAAGTAAGCTAAAAGGTGGTGTGCCAGCAGTACCGGCTGGGCTGCCTGCAGGTGCGTATAGCCGGGCATAGCGACGCTTTTATTGGCTTCCGCGATGTCTAGCAGGGCCTGCTGCAGACCGCGTATGCCTTTTTGAGTAGTAGCAATCGTCTCTTTGACGAAAAGACGCATGTCCAGCGCCACCTGGTCGTTGCGGGAGCGAGCGGTGTGCAGCTTGAGCCCCGCCTCCCCTATCTTTTCAATCAGGCGCGCCTCGATAGCCATGTGGATATCTTCCTGCTCCGCAGCGAATTTGAACTTGCCCTTTTCAATCTCGCCGCGGACAGCCTCCAGTCCGCCGATGATGGTTTTGGCTTCATCATCGCTGATAATGGACTGTTTGGCCAGCATCTTAACGTGGGCGATGCTGCCGGCGATATCCTGCTTATATAGTCGCTGGTCGAAAGCAAGCGAGGCGGTGTATTCCGCCGCCAGCTTGTCCGCCGACTTGCTGAAACGACCTCTGATGTTGCTCATTTTTTCTTTTTCTCTTCATCGGGCTCCATGATACTTAAGGGCCCCTCCTTGTCCCCGAGTAGCTGTATCTGCGCCTGGGTCTTGACCGGCAGGCCCCAGAGGCGGATAAAGCCTTCCGCGGCCTTCTGGTCGAATTTATCCCCTTTATCATAGGTTGCCAGACTTAAATTGTAAAGAGACCAGGGCGATTTACGCCCGACCACCGTAGCGTGCCCCTTGAAGAGCTTGACCCTTACCGTGCCGGTGACGTAGCGCTGCGAGCTCAAGATATACGCCGAGAGGTCGCGGTTGAGCTGGCTGAACCAGAGACCGTTATAAATAAGGTCGGCATACTCTATCGCCACCTTTTGCTTGAAGCGCAGCTGGTCTTTGGACATCGTCATAGCTTCCAGCGCCTGGTGCGCCTGTATCAGGACCACCGCCGCCGGCGCCTCGTAAATCTCGCGGGATTTCAACCCCACCACGCGGTTCTCGATATGGTCGATTCTACCGATGCCGTGTTTGCCAGCTGTTTCGTTCATCTTTTGAATCAGGGCCATCCCGTCCATCTTTTTACCGTTGAGCGAGACCGGGATTCCCTTCTCGAAATCTATTTCTATATATTGCGGCCTGGCCGGTGCCTCATCTTGGCTTTTCGTCCAGGTGTAGACATCGGCGGGGGGCTCGTTCCAGGGGTCCTCCAATGCGCCGCACTCGATGCTCTTGCCCCACAGGTTCTCATCGATGGAGTAGGGGCTCTTTTTCGTGACCGGTATCGGTATCCCGTGTTTCTGGGCATACTTGATGGTCTCCTCGCGCGTCATCCCCCACTCGCGGGCGGGGGCGAGTATCTTCATTTCCGGCGCCAGCGCGTTGATGCCTACCTCAAAGCGCACCTGGTCGTTGCCCTTGCCGGTGCAGCCGTGCGCGATGGCCGTGGCGCCTTCTGCCGCCGCCGTGTCCACCAGCAGCTTAGCCATCAGCGGACGCGACAGCGCCGTGGCCAGAGGGTACTGGTCTTCGTAGAGGGTATTAGCCTGTAAAGCCGGAAAAATAAAGTACTTGACGAAAAGCTCTTTCCCGTCGATGACCAGCGACTTCTTGGCGCCCACCTTCAGGGCTTTCTGTCGTATTGCTTTGAAGTCCTTTTCATTGCCCACGTCTATACATACGGCAATGACATCGACCTTGTATTTTTCCTGCAGCCACTTGATGGCGACCGAGGTATCAACCCCGCCGCTGTATGCTAAAACTACTTTTTCCTTCACGCCAGTCCTCCTCCCTTGACCTGCGGTCAATTTTACTGCCCGAAGTTATCCTCCAGAAACCCGGAAATCGCCGAACTGATGCCGTCGTATTGCCAGGAATAATGATGCCCCGGCGCTTTCAGCCATTTTAGTATGTCTCCGGGGTTGTCCTCCAGCGACGATAAGCCTATCCAGTGCTTGAAAGTAGCCCACACCATGCCGGGCACGTTGCCGTAGCTAAAGGCATCGTCACATGTCCCGTTGGTGTTAATTCTTAGCGTTCTTTCCTGCACTCTGGCTCTGTACCAGAACGGGTTGCCTGTCTGGATGCTGTAAACATTAGCTCTATCCCTGAAATATGACATCGTCTCTTCCGTTAGAACCGTGCCGGTGCTTTCGCCGGCGATGATAACCTTTATATCGGGCAAATGGTCGACGAGATACTCTATCCGTTTTACTTCATCGTCAACCTTCCTGGTATAGCGCGTGGAGGCTTCCAGCATCTCCTTGACGCTTCCCCATAAGCCGCGGTTGGTGCGGCAGTAATTTATTAACAGCGGCCGCTGTCCTAGCTCCTGCAGCTTGGCGATAATTCCGTTGAGAATGCTCTCCCACCCGGGCGTATCCTTCACGTAGTTCCACCCCATGCCCCCGGAATTAAAGATAATGACGATATCCGCATTACTGGCGGCCAGATACGAGCCGACCAGCTGTTCCATTATCACCTGCTGTCTTGCCTCGTCATCGCCGGCCAGTTCGTCGGCGAGTACGCGGGCGTCATCCACCACCGACTGCGGCGCCAGAGAGAAATCGACATCCGTAAAAACAGGTTCGCGTATTCCGATATCGTTAGCCAAACCGACCCCTGAATTATAAAGAATAATCACCAGTATTACGAACACAAGCATCACGGCCGCCACGATTATGCCCGGCCCGCCCAGCTTGTTGATTTTCTTTATTTCAATATCCACGAAGATAATTTTATCAATATTTATCCCTTAATTCCAGAAAGCACGCTGTCCAGTATGCCGATAGCCTCGTCGACATGTTTATTAAGGATAATCAGCGGCGGAATAAAGCGGATGGCATTAGGCTTGAGTCGGTTGACCAGCAGGCCTTTGTCTATACATGCATTCACCACCGATTTGGCGATTTCCTTGTTGAAATACATCGCTACCAGCAGTCCGCGTCCCCGTACCTCGGTGATAAAGGGGTAATTGCTCTTAAGTCCCTCTAGTTTGTCCATGAGGTATTTCCCGACCTCTCTGGCGTTGCCGGCGACATCGTTATCGATAACGTATTTCAGGGTGGCGTAGGCCGCGGCGCTGGTAAGCGGATTGCCCCCGAACGTGGCGTTGTGGTCGCCCAGGGTCAAAACAGCGCACTTCTCCTTGGCTAAAAACGCCCCGATGGGCACGCCTCCCCCCAGCCCCTTGGCCAGCGTAAGCACGTCAGGCTCAATACCATATAACATATATCCAAACAAAGCCCCGAGACGCCCTATCCCCGTCTGTACCTCATCGAGGATAAGGAGAATGCCTTTCTGGTCGCACCATTCTCTGACCTTTTTCAGGTAATCGTCGTCGGGCACGTTGACGCCGCCCTCCGCCTGTATCGGCTCTAGCATCACGGCGCAGGTCTTTTTCGTGGTCGCCGACTTTATCGCTTCGATATCGTTATTTTTCACGTTTATAAAGCCGTTGGGCAGCGGTTTAAAAGGCTCCTGCATCTTCGGCTGCCCGGTGGCGGCCGTCATCGCTAGGGAACGCCCGTGAAAGGACTCGAAAGTCGTAATGACCTCGTAAGCCCCTTTCAGCTTTAGTACGCCGTAGCGGCGCGCCAGCTTTACCGCACCTTCATTAGCTTCAAGGCCGCTGTTGCAGATAAAGACTCTGTCCATGCAGCTGTTTTTCACCAGCAGCTCCGCCAGCTTAAGCATGGGAGGATTGTAATACCAGAGCGAAGTCTGTATCAGCGTGCTGGCCTGTTTCTTGATGGCATTCACCACCTCCGGGTGGCAGTGCCCCAGGCAGTTGACCGCCAGCCCGCCGACGAAGTCCAGGTACTTTTTGCCCTTATCGTCCCACACGCGCGCCCCTTTGCCCTTGACTATAGTCACCGGTTCGCGCACGATGGTCTGCATATAGTATTTACTATCCATTTCCGGCCAGTTAATCATGCCAATCCTTTACAATCGTCGTCCCGCCATCCCCGCTTTCGACTTCCTTAAGCATGGCATGCGACTTCTTCCCATCTATTATACGTGTAACCGTCCCCGCATTTAAAGCCTTCAGGCAAGCACTCACCTTGGGAATCATGCCCCCCGCAACCACCCCGGATTCGACTAAGTCCTTGGCTTCTTTTCCCGTTAAACGCGATATTATGTTGCCCGTTTTGTCTTTTATACCCTCCACATCCGTCATGAAAATCAGTTTTTCCGCTTTCAATGCCGCGGCAATTTCCCCGGCAATCGGGTCGCCGTTGGCGTTGACTATCCCCGGGGCGTCTGCCTCTCGCGCCAGCGAGTAAAGGCTTATCGGCGAGACCACCGGCACGTAGTCCGCTTTAAGCAGCGTTTCCAGTATTTCCTTGTTCACCTTTTCCGCCGACCCCACATAGCCCAGGTTTTGATTTTTCACCCGGCTTTCCACCAGCGAACCATCCACGCCGCTGATGCCTACCGCCCGTCCGCCCCGTATATTAATCGCCGCCGTGATTTCCTTGTTGACCAGGCCCGCCAGCACCGCCGTCACCACCTCCAGCGACATCAAATCAGTGACGCGCTCGCCCCGCTCGAATCTCGTGGCGACACCCTGGCGTTTGAGCCATTCCGTAATCGTGCTGCCGCCGCCGTGCACCACCACCAGCGGGTGTTTCTTTTTCTGCAGGGCAACAACATCCTCGATAGTAGTATCTCTACTGCCGAGGGTAGAGCCGCCTATTTTTATTACCGTTATGTCTTTCATTTTAAAAAATCTCAAAAATTGAAAATCAAATCTCAAAAACACAGATAAAAAATCAAATCTTATTCATTTTTAATTTTTGATTTGTGTCTTTGATTTTTGATATTTGAGCTTTGATTTTCCCCTTCCCCCCTTACGTCGTATATTCGGCGTTTATTTTCACGTATTCCTCGGAGAGGTCGCAGCCCCATGCCGTGGCCTCCCCCCTGCCGAGATTCAAGTTAAGGTTAATAAATACCTCTTTGCCGTCGAGGTGTTTCACCACCTCTTTTTTATCGTAAGCCAGCGGCGTGCCGTCCTTTACCAGGCAGGTCCCGCCGATGTACAGCTCCGCCTTGCTTTCCTCCAGCGCCGCCCCGCTGCGCCCCGCCGCCGCCAGCACCCGGCCCCAGTTAGGGTCGCTGCCGTGCACAGCCGCTTTCACCAGCGAGGAGCTAACAATAGTCCTGGCCGCCAGCCTTGCATCTTTCAAACTCAACGCCCCCCCGACCTTCACCTCGATCAGCTTGGTGGCACCCTCGCCGTCGCGCACGGCCTCCCGCGCCAGGTAGATGCAGACCCTGTTCAGGGCCCGCTGAAAAATCGCGGCCTGACGGCTGCCTTTCGTAATAGTCTCACCCCCCGCCACCCCGTTAGCCATTATAAGCACCATATCGTTGGTGCTGTTATCACCATCGACGGATATCATGTGAAACGACACCTCCACGGCTTTCTTCAGCGACTGCTTGAGAAATTCCAGTTCGACAGCCGCGTCCGTCGTTAAAAAGCAGAGCATGGTTGCCATGTCCGGGTGTATCATGCCCGACCCCTTCATCATCCCCCCGATGCTAAAGCCGCCCGCCCTGACCGCGACCTCCTTGGGCACTCTGTCCGTGGTTATGATTGCCCGGGCGAGGTCGTGCCCCCCTTCCTCTGTCAGGACGATTTTCGGTATCGCCGCCCGTATACGCTCCATCGGCAGCATCACGCCGATAACGCCGGTGCTGGCCGCCAGCACGTCTTCCTGTTTTACGTTTATCATACGGGCGGCAAGCCCGGTCATTTCCGCCGCGTCCGCTCTGCCCTGCTTGCCGGTGCAGGCGTTAGCGCAGCCGCTGTTCATCACCACGGCGGAGGCCCTGCCCTTGAGCAGTCGCTCCCGGCTTAACAGAACCGGGGCCGCTTTCACCTTATTGGTGGTAAACACTGCCGCCGCAGCGCACGGTTTCCGCGAGTATAAAATACCTAGGTCTAGCCTGGTCCCGGGGCTGTATTTTATTCCGGCGCTTACGGCGCCGGCTAAAAAACCTCCGGGGGAGGTGACCCCTCCGGAGGGAACAAAATCAGCTTCGGTTGTCATGAATTAAATATAGCATATCGAGGCTCGTGAGGCAATTATATGTTAAATATTTATAGCTTGAATCCTCTAGCAACGGGTGATAAACTCAAGGTGTGAAAATAGTCAGGTTCACCACCGGCTTTGCCACCGAATACGGAGTCCTCTATGAAGACGCCGTCATCGGCATCGAGGGCTCGCCCTTTGAGGCTGTTAAAGAAACCCACCGCCATTACAGGATTAGCGACGTCCGACTTCTGCCTCCATGTGTTCCCTCAAAAGTCGTCGCCCTGGGCGTTAATTACCGCAGCCACGCTAAAGAGATGAACGACCGTCCCCCCGACGAGCCCCTGCTTTTCATTAAGCCTCCCTCCTCCGTCATCGGGCCGGAAGATAAAATCATCTACCCGCCCTCTTCCAAAAGGGTCGACTATGAAGGGGAAATCGGGGTGGTGATTAAGTCGCTGGCGCGTCAGGTCTCCAGGGAGGAAGCTGGCCAGCATATCCTGGGCTACACCTGCGTTAACGACGTCACCGCCCGCGACCTCCAGGCTAAAGACAAGCAGTGGACGCGCGCCAAGGGCTTCGATACCTTCTGCCCCATCGGGCCCTGCATCGAGACCGACCTGTTTCCGTTCTCGCTCAAGCTGGAGACTTACCTGAACGGGGAACTCAAGCAGCAGGCCCATGCCGGCCAGCTTATATTTCCCGTCGAAGAGCTGGTGAGTTTTATTTCTCATGTCATGACCCTCCTGCCCGGCGACGTTATTGCCACCGGCACGCCCGAGGGTATCGGCCCCATGCAGCCCGGCGACACCATCGAGGTAAAAATCGAGGGCATCGGGACCTTGAGGAATTATGTAGTCAAGCCGGAAGATTCTAGTAATAAGGAGTAACATGGAACGAAAGACCGTTTATTTTGAAAAGCCCGGCGGCGAGGAAAATACCGCTAAAACGCTCGCCCTGGCTAAAGCCCACGCCGACGAACTGGGCATCAAGACCGTGGTGGTAGCCTCGACCATAGGCGATACCGCCGTCAAGGCTATTGACGTTTTTAAGGGCTTTAAAGTAATCATCGTGACCCACGTGACCGGCATGCGCGAGCCTAATACACAGACGTTCACCGGTGAAAACCGCAAAATCGTCGAAGAAAAAGGCGGCATCATGGTCACCGCCGCGCATGCCTTCGGCGCCATCCACCGTTCGCTCGGCGCTACCGGCGGCCCGCCTATCCCCACCAGCGCAATCGGCGACATCATCGCCATGACGCTGCGGACCTTCGGGCAGGGCATGAAGGTCGCCTGCGAAATCGCCGCTATGGCCGCCGACGCCGGAGCGGTGCGCACGGACGAGGAGATTATATCCATCGGTGGCACCGGCCGCGGCGCCGATACGGCGGTAGTCCTGCAGCCGAGCAACGTGCACCGCTTTTTCAACCTCCGCGTCAAGGAAATCATCTGCAAACCGCGACTTTAATTAAGGCGTATCATGCACCACACGCTTAAGTTTTATAACGCCAACCGCAAGTGGACGCTAAGACTTTACATGTTCTTTGCGCCCTGGACACGCATACCCCTCATAGGTCAGCTGGCTAGAAAAATTGCCAACGCCTACGGCCGCAGCCAGCACCACGGCTATCTTCTCAATCCCGCCGAAGCCAAGGAGCTGGTAACGCTGGCGGGTGCACTTGCCTCCGCCCCCTGCACCTGCCGCAGCGTTTATCATAAATGCCGTCACCCGAGGGACAATGAGATATTGCTGGCGGCTTCCAGTCATATCCTCGAGGAGACGAAATCGAAAGACGCGTGCGAAATTACTCCGGAAAAAGCCCTAGAAATATTGCAGGACAGCCAGCGGCGGGGACTGGTCTTGACCGTAATGAAATGCCGCGGCGATTTTTA
>JAFGOC010000123.1 GCA_016926705.1 Dehalococcoidales bacterium
GCACCACGCGCACCTGATACCGCGGGGACTGCCGGGGGAGGGGAACATCCTCATGTTCGATAACGGCGGGGCGGCGGGCTACGGGGCTCCCAATCCCGGCGCGCCGGACGGCGTCAACAACGCGCTGCGTGACTCCTCACGGGTGCTGGAGCTTGACCCGATAACACTTGAAGTCAAGTGGCAGTACCCAGCGCCGGGGCCGGGTATGGGGGCGGGGCGACTCTACAGCGCGCTGGTAAGCTCGGCGCAGCGGCTGCCCAACGGCAACACCCTGGTAACGGAGGGCAACAGCGGGCGCATAATCGAGGTGACGGCGAAACAGGAAATAGTCTGGGAATACATCAGCCCCTACGAGCACCGGGTGTTTAAGCTACCGCTGCTCTACCGCGCCTACCGTGTCCCTTACGAGTGGGCGCCGCAGGCGGAAAGGGCGGAAGAGACGGCCGTGCCGCGGATAGATAATAAAAGGTTCAGGGTGCCGCGCTCGAAAAAGCAGCTGAAAGAGCGGGTAACGACGATTAAGCGAGGATGAGATGGCAAAACAGGACTGGAAAAAGCTATTGAAGGCGGACCCCACCGACTGGCTGCTGGAGAACGATGAGACCCAGCCAGCCATCCGTTATTATACGTTGCGTGATATCCTCGGCCGGGAGGAGGACGATAAAGAAGTCAAAGCTGCGAGAGCGGCTATCATGACAAGCGGACCGGTGCCGGTAATCCTGGAGGGGTATTGGGACAAGCCAGGATTCAGTTTCAGACCCAAATACCGCAGGACGGAATATACTCTCATTAATATGGCGCAGCTCGGTGCGGACGGAGCTGACCCGCGTATTAGCGCCGGCTGCGAAATCCTGCTCTCCCGATACATCGACAGCAATGGTGGCCTGTCATTTACCGGTAAACCTTCGTATTTCAACCATTGCACGGCGGGTATTATGGGGGCGACTCTGATAGACTTCGGCTGGCTTGACGACCAACGCTTGCAGACAGCTATGGAATGGCTGGCGCAGACTATTACCGGAGAAGGAGTGGCTGACGCTTCGGACCGAGACACAAGCAAAGGTGACTATAAGTCCAGGAAGTCAGCTCCTTCATTCGTCTGTTCCGCCAATGGTAATCTGCCATGCGCCTGGGGAGCAATCAAGGCGATGCTTGCCTTGAGCAAGATACCGCCAGCGCGACGGTCCAAGAACATGCATGAGGCTATCAAACTGGGTGTGGATTTCCTCTTGAGTCACGACCCGGCGGTCGCCGATTACCCCTTTAGCAGGGGGAACAAGCCCAGCTCAAGGTGGTTCACGTTCTTCTATCCCCTCGGCACCAGCGCCGATATACTTCAGAACCTGGAGGTCCTGACAGCACTGGGGCAAGCCAAGAATCCCAAGTTAGCCAACGCGTTAGATCTGGTCATTAGTAGGCAAAACCAAAAAGGACGCTGGCTGCTGGAACATACCTACGTGGAGATACAAGAAAAGAAAGGGCAACCAAGCAAGTGGGTAACCTTAAGGGCGATGCGGGTGTTGAAGCAGGCCGCCCAACAAAAATAAAGTAAGAGTTACGGCATTTAAAATATAGCAATTGCGCAATTACGCAGGTGCTCACCGGGAAAAATCTCCCTTAATCCCTCCCCGTATCAGGTACGGGGCAGGCTTTTTTCAAAGAGGGAAACTGGTAAAGGGAGGGATAGCATAATTATTTGCTACGGCGTATCTTTAACCCCTATAATTCTTAAGTCCGGAGGGATATTTTGCTCGATAACGAGATACTGCATAAAGTAATACGGCCGGGGCGGTACACGGGCGGGGAGTGGAACAGCGTCGTCAATGAGTGGGACAGCACTCCTATAAAAGTGGCGTTGGCCTACCCGGACACGTACGAATTAGGCATGTCCAACATGGCGGTGCCCATCCTGTACGAGATACTCAACGGGGAGGCGGACGTGCTGGCGGAGAGGGTTTACGCGCCCTGGGTGGATATGGAGTCGGAACTGCGCCAGCGCAAAATCCCGCTTTTCAGCCTGGAAAGCAAGCGTCCTTTAAAAGATTTCGACATCATCGGATTTTCGCTGGGGTACGAGCTATGTTATACCAATGTTCTAAACATGCTCAACCTGGCGGAGATACCCGTTTTGGGGTCGGAGAGGGACGATTCATATCCCCTGATAATCGCCGGGGGGAGCTGCTGCCTGAACCCGGAGCCGATGGCCGACTTTATCGATGCTTTTATCATCGGCGACGGGGAGGAGGTCGTTCTTGAGCTCCTCGACGTGTACCGGGGGGTGAAGGGGCGGGGCAAAAAAGAACTCCTGAAAAAGCTGGCGTCGGTGGAAGGCGTGTATGTACCCGGCTTTTACGATGTCCAATACGATAAAGACGGTCCAGTAAAGGGCATAAAATCCAATATTCCAGAGGCAAGGCCGAAAATCAAGCGCCGCCTGTTGGAAAAGCTGCCGCCACCACCCGTGAGGCCGGTGGTACCTTACATCGAGGTAACGCACGACCGGGGTGCCATCGAGGTGATGCGGGGGTGCAGTCGGGGCTGCCGCTTCTGCCAGGCGGGTATGATATACCGTCCGGTGCGGGAGCGACCCCACGAGGAGGTGGTTAAGGCGGCGGGAGAAATCATCAGCAACTGCGGGTACAACGAGATATCGCTGGTATCCCTGAACACCAGCGATTACACGAGAATCGACAAGCTGGTGACGGAGCTGGCGGCGCACTACCCCAGGCTGACGCTATCGCTGCCAAGCTTAAGGCTCGACGAATTTTCGGTAAGGCTGGTGGAGTCCTTACCCTCTCGGGGCCGGACGGGGCTTACGTTCGCCCCGGAGGCCGGCAGCGAACGGCTGCGCAGTATCATCAATAAAAACATCAGCGACGCAAGCCTGCTGGAGACAGCGGGCAAGGCGTTCGAGCGGGGGTGGACGAGCCTCAAGCTCTATTTCATGGTGGGACTGCCCACGGAGACGGAGGATGACGTGCGAGGCATCGTCAGCCTGGTGGAAAGGGTGCGCTCCGAGGGCAAAAAAGCCAGCGGCAGGAGACCGATGATACGAGTAAGCGTGGCAACATTCGTGCCCAAGCCGCATACGCCTTTCCAGTGGAGTGCCCAGCTGGATGAGGCTTCTTTAAGAGCAAGGCAGGAGATACTGCAGCAGGGGCTGCAGCGCAAGGGCATCAGGCTCTCGTGGCACGACCCGCAAACTAGCCTGCTGGAGGCGGTGATGGCGCGGGGGGACAGGCGATTGGGCGGGGTTATCAAGCGTGCGTGGGAACTGGGGTGCAAGTTCGATGCCTGGAGCGAACATTATCACCACGATAACTGGCTGCAGGCTTTTAAGGAAAGCGGTCTAGAGCCGTCGTTTTACGCCAACCGGGAACGCTCTCCAGACGAAATTCTGCCTTGGGGGCACATCGACGCCGGTGTAAGCGGGGAATTTTTAAAGAAAGAATTCCAGAAAGCGATTGCCGGGGAGGAAACCCCCGACTGCCGGGACAATAAATGCAATTACTGCGGCCTGGAAGAAACGGAAATCTGCAAGTCTAAAGTCTAGGTTTTAGCCTCTTTTTCCTCTTCAAAAACGGTGATAGCCACGAGGCTGTCGCCTTCATCAAGAGTCATCACCTTCACGCCCTGGGTGCTGCGGCCCTGCGTGGTGATGCCCTTACGCGGGTCGCGCTCCTTGACAGGGGTGCGGGTCATCATGCCCTCGGCGGAGACCAGCATCACCTGCTGCTTAAGATTCACCACGTAGGCAGCGGAGACGTCGCCGGTCTTATCGACAATCTTGAAGGTGCGCACGCCGCTGCCGGCGCGTTTCTGGTGAGGATAGCTATCGACGGACGTGACTTTGCCATAGCCGTGTTCCGTCACCACCAGGACGTAGCCGTCTTTATCGGCGCGGTCCATGCTGACCACGCTATCGCCCTTAGCCAGTCGTATGCCTCGCACGCCGCCGGAGGTGCGGGACGCGGAGCGCAGGCTTTTAACGTCAAAGCGTATGGACTGGCCTTTGCTGGTGACCAGCAGGACATCGTCTTTATCAGTGGCCAAGCAGACGGAGACAAGCTCGTCACCCGGCTCCAGATCCATGGCAATGAGTCCGCTGCTGCGCACCACCCTGAAATTATCCAACGGTGTTTTCTTGACCTCGCCCATCTTGGTGGCCATGACCATGAAGGTGTCCTTCATAAGGCCGGTGGTGGC
>JAFGOC010000124.1 GCA_016926705.1 Dehalococcoidales bacterium
ACGGTAAAGGTGGCGGTGAAATCGCCGTTGTTATCGGCTACAGTGGTGGCAATGGGGATATCATCATAATAAACACTGATAGTATGGCCGGGAATAAAGCCGCTTCCGCTGACCGTCAACTCGCTGCCTGTTGTACCGATAGACTCGCTCAAGTTGGCCCCGGCGGTGACGGTGAACTGAATCACATCGGTATTGCCGGAGTTATCCTGAGCCCTGACGACGTAGGTCATCGGTTTAAGGGGCGGCACATAAAAATCAATTTCAAAGCTGCCGTAATAATCGGTCTGGGCGACGGTTACAGCGGTCGAGCCGAAGATAATAGTGACCACGCTGTGGCTGGCAAAGCCGGTTCCGCTGGCGTTTATCACGTCTCCGGCGGCAGCCGAACTCAAGTCAAGTATAAGTTCGGGCAGCACTTTGAACTGGATTTCCGCGCTGTTGCTGTAATCATTTGTAGCTGTAATATCATGTAGGCCGGCAGGACTGGGAGGGATGATGAACTCATGGGACAACGTGCCGGCGGAAGATGCCATTTCGGTGCCGATTTGATTTTGCGATAAGTTGGTGTAATAAAGGGTTACCGGCCTGCCGATGTGAAAGCCGCTGCCGGAAATATTTATGGTGGTCCCGACATTACCTTCATAAACATCGAGGGCCAATTCGGCGGCTTCAACGGTGAAGTAGTTCCGGGCCAGCATTGAGGTGGAAGTTGTCTCGCTCCTGACTTCTACCCAGTGTTGCCCTGGAGTCGTGCCGGCAGGCACGGAAAAACTGACGGAGAAAATGCCGTCATCCGGCACGATCAACGGACTGTTTGCCATTTCGGTATTATCAAAGAAAATATGGATATTATCGCCTCTATAAGAATCGAAAACGGTGCCGCTGACGGTAACGGTAATACCGGTGGGTCCGGAGTTGGGAGTAAGCGTGATAACCGGCGCGGCCAGGACCGGAGAAGAGGGTATGAAAACGGAGACTAATAGTGTGACTAACGCCAGCGGGATAAGATATTGGAAGCTTTTAACCGGGCGTATCCGTTTTTTCATGCCGACCTCCTTAATAAGGAGCTCCTCTGGCTGGTCTGGCGGGTCTTTATTATCTGACTCCTCTCACCTAATCAGTCGTTTTCTGGCGCCGCGACTGGGATTGTAAGTACCGGCGAAGTTATCAAGTACATCTTTATTAATAAGCCACGTATTGTGGATTTTATTAGCGGGGAGGTCGCCCTGGCGGCAAAGCCTTTTTACCGTTTCCGGGTGTATTTTAAGTCGACGGCCGGCCTCGAGAACATTTAAATAGTCATCTAATATAGCCATGACACTCCGTCAATACTAAATTAATATTGCTTTAACAAAGCAATTATAACATTGGTAGACATAAAAGTCAAGTAAAATAAAGGGAAAAATAAACTAATAACAATCTACTAAAATATGGGATGGCTTGATCAATCCGGAGTATTATTTATTGATTGAAGGAAGAGTATATTAGTCGGGGCTTTCGTTGTTAACGTTGAAGATACGCCACAAATCATTAAAAAACGATAGTTCTATAGTGAGATACGATGTCTTTTCCCAGAAATCGCCTTGGTTGTTATAATCGACGCTTGAAAATAGGGTGATGTCAAGCAGGGCTCTGGTATCACTCTCCTCAACGATGAAAATATCCTCGATGATAACCTCGCCCGTGTATTCCCCCACGCTGCTGGCATAAAGGTTCTGAATAGCTTCATCGTCGGGATATATAGGTCCTGATGGGTCCATGGAATTGAGTAGGGCTTCTACATCGGTATCGAAAATGGCATCGTAATAGCGGTAAATAGCTTCTTTATAGAGCTCTACATCATTGATTTCCGACTGGCCGCCGGTGACTGCAGAACATGAGGTGAAAACCAGTACCGGTAATATAAAGCATAAGATAATTGTTATCAGTTTTTTCACTGAACTAAGCTCCTTAACAGGTCGGTTGAATAAATACCTCAATCAGTTATATCCTATACTCTTTTATATTTCAGGTCAATTATTTCTAAAGTAAAAAGGCGACAAAAAGGAGTTGACTAAACTAGAACATATGTACTAATATTGTCATGTTTGGTTTAAGAGGAGAGCGATGGTTTTGGAGACCCGTGAGATTGGCGGAGCTGACCTGGAAGAAGCACAGGAGCGCGAAAACCGCGAGCCTCGAGACTTTAAGCCTGAATACTGTAACTACCGCGATGAAGGCTGCGAGTACGCCAAGTCCTGCTTGGAATGTCCTTTTCCGCAATGCATTTACGATGAGCCGAGGGGCCGGCAGCGCTGGCTTAAAAAAGCGCGTGACAAAAAAATTAGGAAGCTTTACAGGACCGGCAAGAAGGTCAAGGAACTGTCAGGCCTCTTCGGGGTAAGTCCGCGGACAATTCAGAGAGCACTGGGAGGCAGTGAGTCTTTAGAAAATGGTAGTTAATCTGGGTAAAAAGGAGCGGAAAACGATGAATGAGTTAGTCGTTGCACAGCTGTCGCGCATGGAGACCGACAGGTTAAAGGGATATAAGGAGCTGCTTGATTTCTATTACGGTAAGCAGTGGGAGACCAAAAGCAGGCGGAACGAGCGGCGCCTGACCTTTAACTACGCCAAGGTATTCATTGAGAAGGTGACGTCCTATTTGATGGGGGGCATGAGCTTTGCCGTCGACCCGGGCGAGGACTCGGACAGGGCACGGGATGGTGCCCGTCGGGCCGAAACGGCGCTAAAGAGGGTCTATAGCGAGAATTATCTGGAGCAGCTCGACCTGGAGACGGAGATAGACTGCGCCGCGCTGGGGGACGGGTGCTACAAGGTCACCTGGGACGCCGCAGAAAAGCGGGTGAGGGTGACGGCGCCCGACGTTCAGGGCATTTACGCCTGGAGCGCCGGTGACGATACGTCGCGACTCTGGCGGGTGGCTGCCCGGTACCAGCTTTCCCGGGAGGAGGTTGAATACCTCCACGGTATAAAGAGTAAGAACAAAACGGCGGTTATCGTCGAGATATGGACGGAACGGGACTTCGAACTATATATGGACAACGCGTTATTCGAAGCCAAGGTCAATCCCTATGGCTTTATCCCGTTCGTGATTTTCCCCAACCTGCGGGAGCCCAAGAAGTTCTGGGGGGTATCCGACCTGCCGCAGGTAATGGAAAGCCAGCGCGAGCTGAATCGTTCTATGAGCCAGCTATCACGCATCCTGGAGCTGTCCGGGAACCCCATCGCGGTATTGGAAAACGTGGAGGAGTCAGAAGATATCGCCGTCAGACCGGGAGCGGTGTGGAATATACCGGAGGATGCCAAGGCTTACTTGCTGGACCTGCTGCAGGGGGGCGGCGTCAACTTGCATATTAATTATATCGACCTCGTTTATCGCGCCATGCACGACCTCTCCGAATCGCCGCGGTCGGCTTTCGGGGGTGTCGAAAGGGACATGTCCGGCGTGGCGTTGGAAATAGAGCTCCAGCCGCTGCTTCAAAAAGTGGCGCGCAAGAGGATTATCCGCACCGCCGCCTATAACCGGCGAAATGAGATGATTTTGAAGCTGCTGGAGAAGTTCGGTGGCGAGGACTTCAGCGGGAGGGGGCAACTGAAGGTGGTGTGGGGCCCGGTACTGCCCAGGGACATAGAGTCCAGAGTCAACAGCGAGCAGGTAATGGTGCAAACGGGTATGCATTCCCGTCGTACGGCGATGGGGGAAATTGGCGTGGCAGACCCGGACTGTGAATTTAAGAAATGGCTGGAAGAAAGAGAGTCCATTCTAAAGATGAATAAAGAACTCAATGCCAGGGCCGGCAGGAACGGAGCGAGAGAGAGTGCGGCAACGTCGCGTACGGAGGGCATTGAGGAGTAAAAAGCAGGAGGCGAAACATGGATGAAACAAAGGGAAAGGTCGAAGGGGAAAATAATACCGACGGCGAAATCGATAGCCTGAAACTGGAGAACGATACGTTGCGGTGCGAGCTGAAAGCCGCTAGCGATAAAATCACCGGACTGGAAAAGTCGCTTGTCGAAAAAGACGTCGAGATAGCATCGGCC
Organism: Dehalococcoidales bacterium; assembly: GCA_016926705.1. GTDB lineage: Bacteria > Chloroflexota > Dehalococcoidia > Dehalococcoidales > RBG-16-60-22 > RBG-13-51-18. The sequence goes on from JAFGOC010000124.1 coordinate 4,042, forward strand.
AGGCAGTCGCTGGAAGAGTCCACGGCCAGATTGGAGGAAATGAAAACGTCTCTGGACGGTGCCGCGGTGGCTTACAAAGAACTGGCGGCGCAGGCGAACCCGGGACCCGTGGCCGGGATGATTGAAGGCGTGACCATCGAGGAGATAAAAGAGTCGGTGGAAAATGCGCGGGCGCTGGTGGAAAAGGTAAAGCAGGCAATCGGCGTGGAGAACAGCCTCATCAGGGTGCCGGCGGGCGCGCCGCAGCGTACCGCCCCCGACCTTTCGACTTTATCTCCTAGAGAAAAAATAAAGTACGGTATGGAAAGTGGCTAATAAAAAATAAAGCAAAATAGACATAACAATTAAACATAATGTCTCTAAGAGGATAAACGAATCAGCTTCATCTTGAAGCTAAAACAACAAAAAAATTTTTTGTCAAAACGAATAAAACGAATATTCATAACAGGAGGTAAATACAAATGGCTTTAACACTGGCAGAGGCAGCCAAGCTTTCCAATGATATGCTGATGCAGGGGGTGGTGGAGACTATCGTCAAGGACTCACCGGTGCTGCAAAGGCTGCCGTTCATAGAAATCGTGGGCAATGGGCTTACCTATAACCAGGAGAAGACCCTGCCGGATATCGACTTTTACGACGTGGGGGATACTTGGACGGAGTCCACGCCCACCTTCGAGCAGCTGACCGCAAACCTGAAAATCATGGGCGGCGACGCCGACGTGGACAACTTCCTCAAGTCCACGCGCAGCAATATCCAGGACCTTGAGGCGGCGGTCATCGAACTAAAGGCCAAAGCGCTGCGGGATAAGTTCGAGGAGATATTCATCTACGGCAATGCCGCAATCAACGCCAAAGAGTACGACGGATTGAGGAAACTGATTGACACCGGCGCCGCGGGCGAGCAGGTAATCGCCATGGACGATGACGGCGCTCCTCTGACACTGGCCAAGCTGGACGAGCTTATAGATGCGGTGAAAGGCGGCAAACCGGACATGCTCCTGATGAGCCGCCGCTCCAGACGCAAAATAAACAATCTGGTAAGGGCGGCAGGTGGCATGACCGAGACCGACCGCGACCAGTGGGGCAACTTCGTGCAGCTTTGGGACAGCGTGCCTATCGGTGTAAACGACTGGATACTCGATACGCACGTGCTGACCGACGGCGTGGAGACGGCCACAACCGGCGGCGACTGTTCCACTATTTACGCCTTGCAGTTCGGAGAAGGAGCTCTGTGCGGTCTTACCAGTCCGGGGCACCTGCAGGTGGAACCGGTAGGGGCGCTGGAGAACAAGGATGCCACACGGACGCGCGTCAAATGGTATGTGTCGCTGGCGCTTTTCAGCTCGATTAAGGCGGCGGCCCTTATCGGCGTCCAGGACTAGACCAAGTTTAAAAATGCATGGGGGAGGGTTTGTCCCTCCCCCTTCAAAGGAGGGAAAAATGAATAAACATGATACGGCCAGATGGCGGTGCCGGTTCCTGCTAAGCAAGTACCGGGAGGATGCCGGGATGTATGAAGACGGTAAATTCCAACAGTTCTGCAGACCTTACGAAGTCATCTACGGGGAAGGGAACTGCTTGCTTAATACTGGCATCGACGAGATGTGGGACCTTATCTGTGGGGACTCGGCCAACCACTTTAACGAGGCGGGGACGCAGATAGGGGTGGGAGACAGCGCCACGGCCGCCGACGCTACCCAGATGGACCTGCAGGCGGCTACCAATAAGACCTACAAAGGCATGGACAGTGGCTATCCGATATCGACGGCACAAAAGGCCACGTTCAAGGCAAGCTTCGGGCCGAGTGAGGCCAACTACACCTGGAACGAGTGGGTGGTGAAACAGGCGGCCAGCGGAAAATGCCTGAACCGCAAAGTGGAAAGCTTGGGGACGAAAACGGGAGGCACATGGACGTTGCAGGTGGAAATAACGCTGGCATAAGACGTTAGTATGTTCTTAAGCCAAGCAAGCAGAGGGATAAAAAATGTCAGAGCTAACGGTTTACGCGACTTCATTGGACGGTCATATAGAAAAGAGCGACTCTAGTTATTCCACCGCTCATGGTGCCTCAAACGGCGATACCGTTAACGCAACCGCAAATTATATACAAACTTATAACGGCTATTGGTCGAATAAATACTGGATTGACAGGGGTTATCTTTATTTTGACACTTCAGCCCTTGGTGCCGGGGTTACTATTACCGCAGCAACGTTATCTCTTTATGGATACACAAAGGGTAACGCCAATCCCGGGCAATCTGACCTCGGTATTTTCCACGGGAGTTTCGATACACCGAATGACGGGCTGGCGCTTGCCGACTACGGTGCTATTCTTGGTTGCATCACTCTTGGGGCGGACAGTTATTATGACTATACCTCGTTCTCTTTATCCGCTTACAACGACAAAGCTCTCAATGCCACAGGCATTGGCTGGATAAACAAGACCGGAATAACTAAATTTGCCTTGAGACTCAAGGGCGATGTAGATGTATCAACACCAACCGGAGATAACTATGTTTATCCCTATTCATCCGAGGCAGGCGAGGGTTATAAACCCAAGCTGGTAATAACGTATACGACGGGAGAGTTAAAAACGTCCGGGGATAGCGGCAATGGAGTGGAAGTAACATCCTTAAGAGGGCTGGAAAACATCGAAACTGGCATCGGTATTGAGCAAAGTCAAACAGGAGCAGTCATATTTTCTGATGACATAGGGAGTGGTTTGGAAATCGGAGGGCTGCTGAAAGGCCTTTTCGGCCAGGACCAGGGGAATGGAATCGATAAAATTAAACTTTTATCAAGCAAGGCGGGACAGGATTTACAGCTGCATAGTCACCAGGGGCATGTGGGCATTCCGCATAAGGAGGTAAAATTATGAATTTAACGGAAATGATAGCACTCGTCAGGCAGGACCTTCATGACGAGGACGCAGAGAATTATAGATGGACAGATGGAGAACTCACGAGACACATTAACCGGGCGGTGGGGGAGTTATCCGAGAGCTTACCCCTGCCGGCAAAGGCCACGCTGCCCACTACCATGGGCTCGAGGGAACTGGACATATCCGGGCTGAACGACCGTATCATGGTGGTGGCGGTGGAGTACAAAACGGATGTCAATCCGCCCGATTATCAGCAGTTTTCTATCTGGGGGCAAACACTGACGATATTAAGCGGGAGCCTGCCGGACGGCTCCAACTGCAGTGTATACTACGGCGCGAGGCATACGCTGGATGCGCAGGGCACGACAATCCCGGGTAAATATGAAGACCTTGTAGCGGGAGGCGCCTGCGGATATGCGGCCGTTGAGCTGGCAGTTTACTCCATCAACAGGGTGAACGTTGGTGGCTCGATAACACCGGGAGAGTTACTTGAGTGGGGTAACCAGAGGCTAAAGCATTTCCGGAGAGAACTCAAGCGCCTGGGCCGCAGGAACCATGTCAGTATTAACGCGCTTTACTAGCACTACTTCTCTAATATCGCCAGGACCACTGATTTCGGACTGTAGTCCTGAAGGGCAATAATTAAAATATAAGATACAATAACCATGAGTTCTAAAGGATGATAAGATGCGTACATTGACATCGACATTATTAGCGGCGCAACAGCAGGCAAACGCCGTCCCGTACGTAAAAGTGGAAGTCACCAACAAGACCGCAGGGGTGGATAGATATAACTGGACGCGCCTGTACGAAGGCTCCGAGATAGATTACTTTCATGCCATGACCATGCCCGGTGATGGTTCGATGGTCAGGGCAAGGACAACCCCGGCCAGCGAGTCCAGGAAATTATACCGCCAGAGGGTGGTTAATCCGGGACCGGGCAGTGATTTCGGGCAGTGGACGTATACCAACCAGTACAACGTGGCGGTAACCACGGTAGCCTCCCTGAATTCGGAAGTGGCGATATTCCTGATAAGGACCAACCGAGAAATTGGACGGCTTATAAGCTATGACTATGGGGCTAACTGGAGCAGCGCTGAAATCATCGAATATTCACAGACTACCTCGATTTACGATATAGCCGCTGCTTATAAACCCAATAGCGATATCGCGGTATTTATCGCCGACGGGACGGATTTATATGTTTTAAAGTGCATCGGCGGCCAGTGGCAGGCAAAAGTCGCCTGGAATAAGACCACCGGTAACCTTTCCGGGGTAGCTTGCGTTTATGACGGCGACTGGAACCTGCTGGTTTCCGGTAAAGATACGGCAGGCAACTATAAACTCTGGAGCCTGGTTTACGGCGATGGCGGGAGCGTCGGTGTGGGAACGTGGACGGACTTAATAGAACTGGCCGCAGCACTGGCCGGCGGCGATTATGAATACAAGCAGCCGTTCCTGGACAAGACGGATGTGTACCGCTGTTTTTTCATCGAGAAGTACAGCGGTATCGAGGCGTACAACCGGCCCTTCCGGTCGCATACACTGCCCTGTGCCGCTTACAGCGAAGGTCTCTGGAGAGAACCGGTACCTTTTGATTATTCCTGTGAATACGGACTGGCGATGGCCCATTACGGAGATTACGGCTGGCTGGCCAGCGCTAACGGCCTATGGAGGGCTTTATTCAACTCACAGGGTCTAGACCTGACATCGGATGTTATAAGCTCGAGGCAGGAAATAGACGGATCAGCGGGAGTGCTGGAGGTGGAACTGGATAACAACGACGGTAGGTACACCTCGCCAGGAGAGGGCGAGATAGAGTTACTTGATATCGACTATCAGTTGGAGTTTAGTCCCGGTTATCGCACGAGTTCTGGAGCCGAATATACCACAGGTCAGACCTATAATATAGAGTCGATAGAACATGTCAGCAGCGGAGGCAGGGCCAGTGTTATCCTGCGGGCGCGTGACGGGTGGCGGACTCTAGATGAGTGGTCAGCCAGACACCAGATGCGCTGGAACAAGTCGGCCAGCGAATACAGTGTTAAAGACATAATCGCCGTTATTATGGCGAGGGCGGGCCTTAAGCTGGAAGTAAAATCACAGTCGGACACGATTACAGATTATTACCCGGATTTTACGGTGAACCCAAACGGTAACGGGAAAAATGCAATACAGAAGCTGCTTTCTTTCGTTCCGGATGTAGTGTTTATCGAAGGGAATAAGGCCTACCTGGTCAATCCGCAGTCGGATAACAGCGCGGAGTACAGCTACGGCATAGAACATGTAATCATGGAAGGCAGATACCGGCAGAGTGCCATGAAAACCAACCGGGTGCAGGTGGAGGGTTACGATATCGGCCAGGGCAAGATGATAGTAGTCGATAGCTTTGATTGGGACGACATCGAGCGGCTTTACGACCGTTTAAAGCACATTGAGGACAGGAACCTGAATACCGTAACGGCAGCATACCAGCGGGGCGAGTCGATATTAAGAAAATCGGCAATAGACACAATCGATGAAAGAATTACCGTGCCGGTGAATTGCGGACAGCAGCTTTATGACGCGATAGAGATAAACGATAAATGTTGTGGTATGGCACATGTAAAAAGACGTGTTCTGGGCATAACGACGGTCTATCAGCCGCAGCGAGGCGAATATTTCCAGCGACTAGAAACGGGCGGTGTTTAGTCTAAGATGATTATAAAGAAAGCGGAACTAAAGAATTTTAATGCAACCAATTACACGGCAACGCTACGCCTGTCCGATGGCTATAAAGTGTATCTGGAAGATGTGGCGGTAGCCAGGAATGTAGCATCAGGGGAAATGGTGGCAGGTCGTAACGTGACTGTGATATTTTTTGATGAGAACAACTCGAAGGAAGCGGTGGTAACGGCCGTTTATACCTAATGAGATTGCCCGACGATTTCTTCAGGGGTGGGGGGATGCTTACGGGCGCATCCGGGCACAGCTTTGAGCAAGGCACCGTGGAAGGGTTTTTCTACCGTTTTTTCTTTCTTTTCAACTCTGGGGGCTGGCCTGGCTTCCTGGATAATTATTGGCTCCTGAACGACACCAGACTTGGCTACATTCTCTATAATAGCGGCAAGAACCCGGTTTTGCTCGGCGGCGCCTTTCTTAAGTTCTTGAGAAGCATCGGAAAGACCTTGTATAGCGCTGGTATGGCTGGCCAGGTGCTTAGCGTATTCCGCGACGGCAAGAGAGAATTTTTCCAGTGCCTGTTCGGTGGAGTCCATTTTCTTTTCCGTGGCCTCTATTTGGCGAGATAGTATACGGTTGGCCCGTTTTTCCTCGTTGATAACAGGGGCGAATACGCCGCGATGAAGCCAGTTGCCGCCGCGACGCAGTTCGACTCCGTAGAGGAATATAGCCAGCAAGATCAAGGCTATAATGGCGAATATCACGCCCTGCGTACTCTGGAAGAATAGTAGCGGCAAGCCGAGATAGGGTATTTGATTGCCAACAGTACCGCGGATGCTATTTGGGCTTATAGTGAACGGATCTTCTCCGGTATTATCACCCTTGGTACGGAACCCGAGCGCCGGAGTCGTCATAATTTCTATAACCCTGTGGGATACTGTCGGCGGGTAGTTATAATATTCACGTACCATCGATGGGACATCATAAACAATAATATCGCCAACCTTGATATCCTGGGGGTCGATGGGGTCAATCATTAGCAGACTGCCTGACGTAAGAGTAGGTTCCATGGATGAACCGTAAATAGGCATAAACGGCAGATTCCCTCTTACCGAGAGGACAGCGACAATAATGGCTGCCGCGGCGAATATTAATCCGATAGCACGTTTCATAGTCTTATATTACCTCTGCGTAACCTCGCAGTAAAATTCGGGTATAATGGTCCATCCCGTCCCCCATTCATAGGGATCATCCGAGATCAGGCGGTAGCTGCCACCGGTTATTTGAACTGTGTAACTTTCGGCTGAACCACCTTTAATATTAAAGATAATAACGCCAGTCTCGATGCTGAGAATCTGATAGTCTGGTGTATAACCTGCTTCAATTGAGTTGGCGATAAAAATTTTCATATTAATATATTGATACGCTTTAAGCAGGTTAGCGGTATTGGTGAGGTAGATTTTTACCAGCAAATCACCAGTGTAATCAGGGGCGGGGTAAATATCGAATAGGCAACCCGTAGGAACTTGACCCTGAACATTGGAATACTCATAGTTGACCTGAACATATACCTGGGTGATGATGGCGGGATTGTTCTTGGAGTCGCCCCTGGCGGTTATACCGGCCTGCAGGTCATTGAGTTCATCACGAGTCCAGGCTTCACCGGTTGAAGGGTTTACAGGACACTCCCATGATTCAGTCACGAAATTAGTGGCACTATAGGTGATTGTCGGGCCTTCATATACCTCGCCATTTGATTTAAGGGCTGCCATGATTTTGATGTTATAATCACCACCGGCGGCGAAACGGAAATAAACCGTAACGCTGGTTATGGCTTCCTCGCCGCTGGAGCCAATGAAATTGCTAAGGTTATAGAGGTCTCTAACCCAGGTTTTTTCACCCTGGGTAGAAACATAGGTACCGAGGTCGTCGGGAGACTGTTCAGCTACTTTATCCCAGTGTTCGCCGGAGTCGGGGTACTGGAAGGGTAGTTCGGTATCATCGCCGGCAGCTACAGGTACGAGAATTTCGGAGCCGTACTCGCCCTCGGGCAGGATGCTATCCCAATCTGGCTGAATATCGGATACATCATAAGTGGCGAAGGGACCTTCAGCCATATAGCTTCCCAGTGTTGCCGAATTAAAAGTATAGGTATAAGCAAACGTGCCGGTGGTCAACACCAGGGCGAGTAGTACCATTACTCCGAATATTAGTTTCTTTTTCATTTTTTCTCTATTCACCAGCGATTTAGAGCAGCGAGACTGGGAAGGGAGGGGGGTAGGGTAGCGGGCTGCCTCCCGGCTACCCTACCTCATTATCTATACTGTTATCTCTGGGCGACTTCACAGAAGAGGAAGGGCTGATAGTCAGAAGCTGTGGCCCAGTTGGCTCCTTTATAAATGTGGGTGATATAGAAGCCGCTCTTTATTCTGACAGTCATCTCATCACCACCGCCGATACCGTTCGGGAACATAGAAACCGAACCATTATCCAGCGTAAGCAGGACATAGTCAGAGGCATCGATGGTTCCGTCTTCGTTAATGTCCATGAGGTCGCCGTTTGAGTCACACATGACGAGTCTCAGCGCCAGCATGCGGTAGCATTTCGCCAGGGTATCGCCGTTAGCGAGGGAGACGGTTACCGCCAGGTCGCCGGCATAGGTGGAGCTTAGAGTATCTACATTGAATATAGGAGTAGCGTTAGCTGCGGCAGCGATAGCGCCCTTATAGTACCCATAGGGAGTCCAGCTAAGAGTGGAGTTCGAGGTTACCGACGCAAAGTCATTTGTTGCTAGGCCGCCAACGCTAATGCTAGCATTGATGAAACCGAAGGTGAATACACCGCCGGTAACTGCCAGTGCCAGGAGCAGGGCACCGATAAGGAAAGGAGTGCGGCTGCGGGAGACGGCGAAGGTGAGTTTATCGTCGTCATTAAGAACCGTATCCAGTTCGACGTTGCCCTTGATCTTTGAGCCGTTCAATCTAGCCGAGGCTTTATCCGGGATGCCGAACTCAGATTTGAAATGCTCACGGGCTTCAGATACTGTCTGCCCGGCAAGGTCACTTATTTCATATTGGTCACCGTATCTAATTTCTACCATTGTTTTTTCTTTTTCCTCCTAATTTGGTTTGTATTTTGTCTTTTATATCATCTTTCAAAGTGGATGTCCTCCTAGCTTGCCCGGCCAGCCCGGATGACCTTCCGTCTTGTTTTTTGTATCATTTACATATGTCCCTCCTCTTTAAAAACATTAATTTAAGTGAGTTCGCCGATAAACGACTTCAGTCGTTCCATTAAATTGTCTTTGAACTCATTGAATTCTTTCCTAGTAATATAATCGGCGGAATTGCCATTACCTCGGCCCGTGCGAATGACGGAAGGGAGATTCCTCTGGGCGACGTCAATGATATTGCGTGCCTGTTCATTGGATACAAGTTTATTCAGTATCAGTCTAAGGTTATGACGGATAGTATCTTCATTCATATCAAGTTTATCGGTGAGTTGTTCCATCTGGCCGTTGGTTGCAATAGCATTGAGAACCTGTGTTTCTTTTGGGGTGAGATTGGCTAAGAGGTTATCAAACTGCTTGTTGATAGTGTCCAGGTCTTCAAACTCATTGAGGACGAGTGAGGCTATCGAAGGGGTCAGTAGTTCTTCTATAATAGGGAAGCTGCCTTGGGAGACAACCCTGATAATATCAAGCAGGTATTCCGGGTCGGTATCTTTGGTGAGGCAGGCGCTGGCGCCGGATTTTATAGCATCGAACATTTTCTCCGGCTCCTTTTTGTCCATGATAAGTATCACGTTAACCGAGGGTACGTTCCGGCGGATGTGGCGGGTAATTTCGGCGCCGTCTGTGTTAGCATCGTGCATGCTTAAAATGGCGATATTCGGAGGGTTTGCTTCGATAAGTGAATATGCTTCCTCGTTGCTGGTTGTCTCGCCGGTAACCTCAAAGTCATCTTCACCGGAAAGTATAAAGTGGATACCCTCCCTGAAGAGTACCTGTGGGTCAGATAAAAATACTTTTATTTTTTCCATTTTCCAACTATTTTCCGGGGTCATAGTACTAAATGGCTACTTTCAATTTAACACAGAACCATAAAGATGGGTCTAAGAAAAATAAAGAATTCATAAAGATACCGTAAACTTTTAATAAAGAATAAAACACGAAAAGAGAATGATAAAATAAGAGATTTACGGTAGGTGAAAATGATTAAAAAGGGGCCGTGGAATATGGATACATTTTGGTGGAGATGCCGGGTATTAAGTGCTGGAAGGACGGATGAATTTATAACCGATGCCGTGCTCGGTGACGATGATGGTGGGATTTTCCGCGTTGTCTTCCAGTTTTTGCCGCAGGTGCTGTATATGCACACGGAGGAGGTCCCTGGCGTCTACATAGGTATCTCCCCAAACTTTGGCCAGCAGGCTTTCATGCGAGAGGATACGACCCTCGTTCCTGATGAGGTGATAAAGTAGCTTCCTCTCGGTGGAAGTGAGTTTAATAGGCTGCCCGTTCATCATAACTTCATTGCGGCCGAAGTCGACCGAAAGCTTGCCAGCGACGAAGGGTCGCTCTTCATCGGTAACATTCAAGCCTTGGGCGCGGCGCAGCACCGCCTGGACCCTGGCGATAAGCTCGATGTGACTGAACGGCTTGGTGATATAATCGTCGGCGCCCAGCTCCAGTCCTTTAGCTATGTCGGTGTCTTCGCCTCTTACCGTTAACATCAAAACGGGCACATCTGAAAAACGGCGGATCTCACGTAATACTTGGTAGCCATCCATGTCCGGCAGGCCGATATCCAGAATGACGACGTCAGGGCTTTCCGTTTCTACCAGGTCGATACCCTTGCGGCCGTTAGCAGCGGATATTACCGTGGTGCCACTCCAGCGTAGCTGGAAACATAGAGAGACAACTTCAATAATCCCTGGGTCGTCTTCAATAACCAATACTTTCATCGCGCTCCTTATTGCGGTGCTGCCTGTCTGGCTGGCCGCTGTGGCAGAGAGAAAGAGAAGATGCTGCCTTTGCCGAGCTCGCTATCAACCCAGATTCTGCCGCCATGCAGTTCTATGACCTGTTTGGATAATGCTAACCCGAGCCCCAAGCCGGGGTGCCGTTGCCTATCGGAGTTGAGACGGCTGTAAGGCTTGAACAGCATATTATGCTGGTCTTTGTCGATACCGATACCATTATCCTGAACCTGAATCATAACACCGTCTTCATAATGCCGCGCCCTGACGGTAATTTTACCACCATCGGGAGTAAATTTGACCGCGTTATTCATCAGGTTAAGCAGTACCTGTTCCAGTCGAGGTCCATCACCGCGGATGATGGGCAAAGAGTTCGCTAAATCGGTTGTAAGTTGTTGTCCTTTATTATGTAGGAGGGGGCTTATTTGCATACATGTACCGAGGACTAGAGATTTAATGTCCACCGGCTCAAGTTGTAGTTGCAGTTTGCCGCTACCTGTTTTGACGATATCTAGGAGCTCCGCCAGCCTGGTTTCCAGGGAATTGGAATTGCGGATTATTGTCTGGATAAGCTTACGATGAGAATCATCAGTGGTGTTCTGGAGCTCTTCTTCCAGCAGGCCAGCAGCAGCGATTATAGATGTTAGAGGCGTTTTGAGTTCATGGCTAAGCGTATCAATAAATCTTAGCCACTCTTCTTCTTTGGTTTCCATAAATATCCACTAGTCTTAGCTCGAATGCAGAACGAGTTTACTTAAATGTAGCACGTTTTCAGTGCCGTATCAAGTAATAACACCAAAGAAAAAGAGAGTTCCCCCCTTAGTAGAGAAGATGAAGCAGTAAAGGTATTATTTAGGCATTCCCCTTGCGATGCTTTTCAGCAGGCTAAGGATGCCGATAACGGCACGCTGATTCTCCGGGGGCTCTTCAGCCAGTAATCTGGCTACATAAGGATCCAGCCGCCGGCTATTGTAGCGTGATACACTGTCTTCTGCTACTATTGAATTTTGGGGCGAAAGAAAGCCGGCGAGGGTGAATAATTCATCCTCGTTAAAACCTAAAGGTTTGGCTATTTTCCGTAAAATCCGCGCCGAAGGAAAACGCTCGCCTCTTTCGATGCGGCCCAGATGGGATGAAGACACGCCAGATTCCGCGGCGAGTTCCTGGAGAGTAAGCGGGGTATTTATCCTTTGTTGTTTTAAAATTTTACCTAGATCGCTAACGTTATTACTCATGGTAGTTAAAATTATAATTTGCCATATGGCAAAAGTCAATGCGAGTCATCCCTGACTCAAGGCAAAGTCAGCCATTATTTGATTTAGTGGGAAAGATGTATATTCCTTGACTCATGATCGCGCTGCAGATATAATTGTAGAGCCGGATATTCTATTTACAGTCCGGAAAAGCTGAGATATTAATTAGAGAAAAAGGACTGTCTCGGCTTTTATTGTGTCTGGAGTAAATATCAGCACGATGAACAGGGCTTATGATGTCATTATTGTCGGTGGGGGCCCGGCGGGTCTATTCGCCGCGCTGGAATTATCGCAGGCAAAAAAGCTGAAGGTACTTCTTATTGAAAAAGGCAGGGACATCAGCCAGCGACATTGCCCGGTACGCGAAACTGGAGAGACCTGCGCGGAATGCCAGCCGTGTAATGTAGTCTGCGGACTAGGAGGTGCCGGGGCTTTCAGTGACGGCAAGCTGGTACTATCCACCCGGGTAGGCGGTCACATGGCTGAATACCTCGGCGAAGAGTACGCAGCCGGACTGATTGAGCGCGTGGATAAATTATATCTGAAGTTTGGTGCAACGAAAAAGTTATTCGGCGATAATGGTCTTATTGATGAGATGTCTCGTCGGGCAACTAAAGCTGGTCTGCGTTTGGTACCGACACCAGTACGCCATATGGGTACGGAGAGGGGCTATAAAGTCTTAAAAAATATGCAGGACTATATCCTGCCGAAGATTGAAGTGAAGACCCAGACGATGGTGTCTGGAGTGATGATGGATGAGGGTATAGTTAAAGGTGTAGAGACGGAGGGAGGAGAGGAGTATTACTGTAAATACCTTATTCTGGCGCCGGGCCGCGAGGGCTCAGATTGGTTTTCGCGCGAAGCGGAAAGACTAAAACTCACAATGCGCAATAATCCTATCGACGTAGGCGTACGCGTGGAAGTGCCGTATAATTTCATGAAAGACCTGACCGATATCCTTTATGAAATTAAGCTGGAGTACATATCGCCGAGCTTCCAGGACCGTATCAGGACGTTTTGTATGTGTCCCGCCGGAGAGGTTATCATGGAGTCCACCGGGGGTATCGACCCGGTAATCACGGTGAATGGACACAGCTATGCCAGCAAGAAGACTAAAAATACGAATTTTGCCCTGCTGGTGAGTACCGATTTCACTAAGCCCTTCCACGAGCCGATTGCTTATGGCAAATACCTGGCCAGGCTTTCTAATCTTCTAGGCGGCGGTGTGCTGGTACAACGTTTGGGAGACCTGTTGGAGGGCAGACGTTCCACGCCGGCACGTATTAGGGAAGGGAAACTCAAGCCGACGCTGAAAAGCGCCACCCCTGGCGACTTAAGCTTTGCTCTGCCTTTCCGCCACCTTACCGGTATTATCGAGATGATCATGGCAATGGACAAAATGATGCCGGGCGTGGCGTCAGCAGACACCTTATTATATGGTATAGAAGTTAAATTTTATTCCTTCCGTCCTAAGCTGACATCTTGCCTGGAGACGGAAGTAAAAAACATATTCGCTGTGGGCGATGGAACAGGTGTCAGCCGGGGACTGGTGCAGGCTTCGGCTTCCGGGCTTGTGGCGGCGGTAGAAATAATGAGTAGGTCTGAACAACAGTGAATCTGTGCCAAGAGACGACTCACTTGACAGTAAATTCAGCGCCATCTAAAATAAGAGCGTGTGTCTCACGAGAAAAGTGAGACACCGGATCAGTTTTTTACCAGGGGTGGGACCTTTCAGCACCAGGAAGGGTCGAAACGCCCCCTGTAATATACAGGCCGCAGGAGGCCGGATAACCTTAGAAGGGGAGTGATGCTACTTGGCAGAAGTTACACCGGGTGCGGATGAAAGTTTCGATAGTCTGCTTAAGCGATTTAACAGGAAGGTACAACAGGACGGTATACTGGCGGAACTACGCCGCCGGGAGCACTACGAGAAGCCGTCGGTAAAGAGGAAACGGAAAAAAGCGGCCAAGAAACGCGGGTCTGCCAGAAGCACCAAGATGTTCCGGCGAGCGGCATCTACCCGTTAACCATTAACAGACCAGCGTATATTTTTTTGATTGGGAAGGTCTTTACATGTCACCGGAATCAGTCCTTGAAAAAAAGCTAGCCGAGGACGTGAAGCAGGCGATGAAGAGTGGCGACACGCTCAAGCGCGACACGCTCCGTATGCTGATAGCCTCGGTGAAAAATGCATGGATGGCCAAGCAAGCCGACCTGACCGATGCCGATGTCTTGGGCGTCATTTCTAAAGAAGTCAAGCGGCGACAGGAAAGTATCGATGCCTTTAAGAAGGGCAACCGCAACGACCTTGTGGTTAAGGAAGAAGCGGAAATGGTCATTTTGCAGGCTTATTTACCTGAACAGATGAACCGTGAAGGGATTGTGGCGGCGGCAAAAGAAGTCATTGGGGTGGTGGGGGCTCAAGGCCCCGGCGATAAGGGCAAGGTAATGCAGCAGCTAATGCCCAAACTCAAAGGTAAAGCCGACGGCAAGGAAATTAACGACGTGGTAACACAACTGCTAAGTCAGTAGTAACTAAAGCTCCAATTCAATCTTCCAGAAAATCTAGCCGATTGAAGTAAGCAAGGTTTCTGCTTTTCCAGACATCATCCTCAGTTAAAAGATCCACACCGCCGGAGTTCGTACTAAAATCTGCGTAGTCCATATTCTCCACCGGTACCTTCAACCATGCCATGATAAGGAAAGTCGATATGCTTCCGTGAGTGATAACAAGGACATTTTCAACCGGTTTTTTTAAAAGCAGATTGATGAACTCTGTTGCACGTTGGCCAATTTCTCTTCTTGATTCAGCGTTTTTAAAGTTGCGGTGGTCCAGTATATTGCCATCGGCAGGTGGGAGAATAATATTTGATTTTAACCATGCTAGACTTTTTCGGTTAACTTCCCCGAAATTCATTTCTCTCAAATTTTTATTAAGAGTAACCTTGCTTTTAAATACTTGAGAAAAGATAGAGGCTGTTTCCGTGCATCTCTTTAAATCTGAAGAATATATGGGTATGCCGTGTATTTTTAATTCTTTAAAAAGCGATCTGGCTATTTTCTCGGCTTGGGCTTTGCCCTTTTCTGTCAGTGAAGTATCATACCAGCCTCCGCCCAGTTTTTATACATGATGAGTCGCTTCAGTGTGCCTGACGATATATATTCTCATTTCAGCGCCTTCTCCAGTTCTCCTAGTAGTTTCTCCTCTTTCATTCCGGAATCGATGATAGACCAGGGGAGCTTTTGCGTGGGGTCGAGGTGTCGGTTGACATAACTTTCAATGTCCAATTCGTGTTGATTAACAGCTTTCTTCCAGGAGGACAGCGTGGTTTCTTTCATATCCGCCAGTACTTGGGCAATTCTGTCATCGCCTCGGGAAAAGGCCCCTTGGACCTGGCTCCAGGCCGGGCTCTCCTCATTTAGCCTGATGCCTTTCAAAGGCAGGCTGCTCCTTAAAATCGCCAGGCGCTGGTTAAGGATATCTTCCGGCGCCATCGGCGTCCACTGGAAGGGCGTGGATGCCTTTGGAACGAAGGGGCTGACATTAACGGTAATGCGCGCATTGCTGCGCTTGCTTTCCAGTCGGTCTTTGATTTTCGATGTAAGTTTTACAATCGCCTCAACGTCTTCGTCGGTCTCGGTGGGCAGGCCAACTATGAAATAGAGCTTGAGCTGCGAAAAATGATGGTCAGCAACAAGGGCGGCGGCTCTTAAGATGTCGTCCTCGGTTAGACACTTGTTGATAACATCGCGCAGGCGTTGGGAACCGGCCTCTGGGGCGATAGTGATGGTTTGGATTCGGCCCTTAGCTAGTTCGTTAACGATCTTTTCGTTAAGCGTATCTATCCGTAATGAGCTTATCGAGATTTCAGCGTTCATCTCGTTCAGTGCGGTGAGAATTTCTATTATCCGTGGGTGGTCAGTGACGGTAGGACCAACCAAACCGACGCGACGGCGCGAGTGTAAGCCCTCCCATGCCTGCTTGGTGATTTTCTTGGCAGAGCGGAAACGCATGGGGGCGTAGGTGCTGTTGACTAGGCAGAAGCGGCAGCCTCTTGCGCAGCCCCTTTCCGTCTCGATAAGATATGAGTCCCCAAATTCAGTGTCCTCCGTAAGGATTACCGTCTTTGTCTCGAAGTCATCAAGGTTTTTCGTCCACTGACGGGCAACCGGGGCTGTTGGGGGGTAAAGAGGCACATAGACGCCTGGTAATTTAGAGAGGTTCTGGAGCAGGGCGGCCCTTACCTCGCCGATATTGTCATACAGTACTGGCAACATGGTGGGGATAATAGGCTCGGCTTCGCCGATACAAAAAGCGTCGAAAAATGGTGAAAGTGGCATGGGGTTGGCGGTCACGCAAGGCCCGCCGGCGATGACAACCGGGTGACTGGCATCGCGTTCGGCGGAGTACATTGGAATACCGGTGGCTTTTAGGATATTGATAACATTAAAATAATCGAGCTCGTATGAAATGGAGAAAGCCAGCACAGCAAAGTCGGTAAGTGGCCGGCCGGACTCAATGGCGGCGGGGGCGTTTTTCACCTGGGTATCCAGGAAGACCCTCTCGCCGACGGTTTTAATGTCGCTGTTTAAAAGGCTGTAAACAGTATGAACGCCCAGGTTGGACATGCCGAGGTAATATGTGTTCGGGTAAATAAGGGCTACGGGGAGTCGTCCGCCCCAGTCCTTGACAATAGCGCCTTCTTCGCGGGAAAGGCGAGTGCCGGGTCGGCCTTTCGACTCATTTTTCTGGCTCTTATACCTCATCTTCTCGATTTTTTTTGAGATGAGTCTTTCCAGCAGTCCCTAAGAAAACGGGCATTGATATCAATAACCATGTCCGAGGCAGACCTTAATTCCTGGGAAGTGCCGGCCCTGCCGAACAAAGCTACTTCGACATGCTTACCGTTGTCCTTGACGGCCTGGACGGCCCCGGCGAAATCATTATCGCCAGCCACGAGAATTGCTACCTCATAATTTCCTTTGTAGCTGTGTGTTATCATGTCCGTAGCCAGCTGGACGTCGGTGCCTTTCTCGTAGGGCGGCACGCTGGGCCAGTTGGTGTAGACTAATCGGCCAAGTCGTAATTCGGTATACGGAATAGCTTTAATGCCGTTAAAAAAAGATTGCTGCTGTTTGTATAATTCAGGCTCCTGCTTCTGTCCCACGGTGGCGTTATAATAATAAATTCTGATAAGCTGGCGGCGGCGCAGTAATTTCTGGCAGAACTTGCCTAAATCCAGGTCTGTCCTTTTGAAATGGTTTTTTAAAGAGTGGTAAAGATTGCTGCCGTCCACAAATATCATCACCCTCTCCCCCATAATATACCTCCTAAATTTTTAAATATGTTCCTATCAGTATTATATCTTTTTTATGTTAATTTTGCGACTGCTATTGTTGATTTTTTGCCCGAAGCTGAAAACAGGTGCTATAATTGGCGGGTAAAATAAACGTGAAAAAGCGTGGAGCCAGAGATGAAGTTAAGTAGAGAAGAGGTGCTGCACATCGCCCGGCTGGCGCGGATTGCCTTGACCGAGGAGGAAATCACCCGCATGAGGGAACAGCTCTCCGACCTGCTGGAGCATTTCGAAGTGCTGCAGAAAGTGGATACCGAGGGTGTTCCTCCCACGGCGCAGTCTGTCAACCTCCAGAGTGTGATGAGGGAAGATAAAGTGAAGCTGTCATTGCCTCCGGAAGATATTCTGGCCAATGCCCCAAGAAGGGAGAACGACTGCTTCAGGGTCAAGCCTGTGCTGGAGTAGGTTTATCAGGAAAACGCAATGAACGAAGAAAAAAAATACGCCATTATCCCGGCTTCTGCCAGCACTTTTATATTCCTCTGCTTCTTGGGGATATTACTCATGGCTATTCTTGTAACTGTGTTTGTGATATCCGATCACCAGCCGGCAGGAATTGCCATAACTCTGGTTGTAACACTGGGACTACTCATTTTATTCGTGTTTATCGGATACCAGGCTACTCACGCCGTGTTTACGCTAAACGACCGGGGACTTAAATTAGGCCCAGGGCTTTACGGGCGTTTTATACCCAGGGAGAAAATAACTACGGCTGGCGTAAAAGTGCTGGATTTGAAGCTGGAAAAAGGATACCAACCGCTGTGGCGAATGAACGGCGCGGGGTTGCCGGGCTACGGGGCCGGTTGGTTCAAACTGCGAAACAAGAAAAAAGCCCTGCTATTCCTGACTAATTACTCCAGCGTCGTCTATATACCAACGACTGATAAGTACTCCGTGATGCTAAGTGTGAGGGAAGCTGATGAAATGGCCGATTTGATACGCCGCTGGGACCAAAGGGGGTGAGATGAGAATCAGGCCTTGGGTATCAATTATACCGATAATTATTATTATGTTAGTTCTTTCTATCGGGTGTACGGCGGAAACAGTCAGCTCGACAGAAGTAGTGATGAAAATAACGTTGCCAGAACCGGTCTATGACAGTGATACCTCTATCGAAGAGGCATTACTGGCCAGGAGGTCGGTCAGGAATTTCAGTGAAGAACCGATTACCCTCCAGCAGCTAAGTCAACTTCTCTGGGTGGGGCAGGGGATTACCGACCCCTCCGGCAAGCGGACGGCGCCTTCGGCGGGGGCTTTGTATCCACTCAAGTTGTATGTTGTGGTCGGCAATGTGGAAGGGCTGGCTGCGGGAATTTACGAGTACGAGCCGGAGACGCATGCGCTGGTAAAAAGCGCGGATGGTGACCAGAGGACGTCCTTAGCGCAGGTGGCTTTAGGACAGGCCAGCGTTGAGCAGGGCGCTCTCGATATCGTCATCACGGCCATTTATGAAATAACCACTATAAAATACGGCGAACGCGGCATCAGGTACGTACACATGGAAGCGGGGCATGCTGCACAGAACATCTGCCTCGAGGCGGTCGCTCTTGAGTTAGGCGCGGTAACCATCGGCGCGTTCGATGATGCCGGTGTGCAGCAGGTCCTGGGATTGCCTGATAATGAAGTGCCTCTTTATATTATACCTATAGGCAATCCTGTTAATTGAGGAGGTTGAACTTGACTGATATACATGGTGGGGTAACGGTTCATGAAGGTTATAAGCTGCTTAAAGAGAAGAAAATATCGTCCGTTGAGCTGACAAAGCACTATCTTGAACGTATCAAACAGGTGGAGCCTAAGGTTAGAGCTTTTACGACCGTCACGGATGAACTTGCCCTTAAGCAGGCACGCAAAGCCGACGAAGAGATTGCGGCTGGCAAGGCAGGACTGCTAACCGGCGTACCACTGGCTATCAAGGACGTAATCTGTACCAAAGGTGTAAGAACAACCTGTTCTTCGAAGATGCTGGAGAACTTCATTCCTCCTTACGACGCCATGGTGATGGAAAAACTTAACGCCGCCGGAATAGTGATGGTGGGCAAGGCCAACATGGATGAGTTCGCCATGGGCTCTTCGACAGAAAATTCGGCGTTTTTCCCCACGCATAATCCCTGGGACCTTAAGCGCGTGCCGGGCGGCTCCAGCGGCGGTTCGGCGGTGTCGGTGGCCGCAGGTGAGGTCGTTGCTGCTTTGGGGTCGGATACCGGAGGTAGCATCAGGCAGCCGGCGGGCTTTTGCAGCGTTGTCGGCATGAAACCGACATATGGGCGAGTCAGCCGCTATGGACTGGTCGCTTTCGCCTCCTCGCTCGACCAGATAGGGCCTTTGACGCAGGATGTGACCGACTGCGCTCTGTTGATGAACGTTATCTCCGGTCATGATAAGAGAGACTCGACGTCTGTACCGGAGTCAGTGCCAGACTATACTAAAAGCTTAAAAACAGACCTGAAAGGCATGAGACTTGGTATACCTAAGGAATATTACGTCGAGGGAATGCAGACGGGCGTATCGGACGTTATGAAAGCCGCCCATAAAAAGCTGGAGGAACTGGGGGCGATTCTGGAAGAGGTCTCCCTGCCCCACACCCCCTATGCCCTCGCCGTCTATTACATCATCGCCCCCAGCGAGGCGTCCGCCAACCTAGCGCGGTACGACGGCGTAAAGTACGGCTACTCTTATAAGGGTGATTCCATGTGGGAGAACATGGAAAAGACGCGGGGCAACGGCTTCGGGCCGGAGGTCAAGCGGCGTATCATGCTCGGCACTTACGCGCTTTCCGCAGGCTACTACGATGCCTGGTATCTTAAAGCCCAGAAGGTGCGCACCCTGATACGGCAGGAATTCGATAAGGTCTTTGAAAAGTACGACGCTTTAATCACCCCCACCTCCCCCACCGTCCCCTTTAAAATCGGGGAGAAGACGGACGACCCCCTCTCCATGTACTTGAGCGACGTCTGCACGCTACCCGCTAATATCGCGGGGGTGCCGGGGATTTCTATCCCGGCGGGCTTCGTTGACGGCTTACCTGTTGGTATGCAAATCATCGGCAAGCACTTCAGCGAAGAGACTATCCTGAAGGTTGCCTACGCCTACGAGCAGGCGACGGACTGGCATAAGAAAAGGGCGGAGATTTAAAGTATACAGGTGGATGGTGCGCTTTAGCATAACGGAGGGGTAAATGCGCAGGCCTTTAGGAGTTCTTTTTGACTTTGGCGATACTGTCCTGCACCTTGATTCGTTAGATACGCTAGCCGGCAATAGGAGACTGCTTGAATTTGCGGAAGTGAATCCTGGTATCAGCGCCGAGGACGTTCAGTCAGTTGTAGATGAGTTTCGGTGGATTTATACGGCCAGAGATGAGTCTATGATAGAGCACGGGTGCCAGAGTTTTCAAAGGCTTCTCTATGATACTCTGGGCGTTTCTTTTCGCATCGGCTACACTGAACTGGAAAGGGAGTTCTGGAATGCTTCAGTGAAATACTCTCCTGTTACCGGAATATATGAACTCCTGGATATGCTGGAAGCCAGAGGAATAATTACGGGGATTATAAGCAATACCATTTTCTGTTCGTCTGTACTAAAAGAAGAGCTAGCCAAGCATAATCTCGAAAACAGGTTTTCTTTCTTGATCACGAGTGCTGACTATGGCGTGCGGAAGCCCCACCCGCATATCTTCAGGATAGCGGTAAAGAAAATGAACCTAGAGACAGCCGATATCTGGTTTATCGGCGATAAGCCGGATTTTGACATAAAAGGAGCTATTGATTACGGGCTGTACCCTGTCTGGTACAACTGGCGCAACGAAAAAATTTTACCGGAGGGCGACTATCTGGAAGTAAAGACATTGCAGGAACTCCTGGAGAAGATAGAGTTATTATAGTAGTCGTTCACCCTCTTGTATTCCCCCCTCGTAAAATGCTATTCTGATTATATCTATTTCTACTCGGCGGATAACGGGTGAGGAGGTACGGATATGTTGAAGGACATTCTAAAAATACTGGAAAATGACGCCCGCGTCACGGATAAGCAAATCGCCACCATGACCGGCATGTCGGCTGCGGAAGTCAATGAGGCCGTCAGGCAGGCGGAGAAAGACCGCGTTATCCTCAAGTACAAGACGGTGGTCAACTGGGATAAAGTGCAGAGCGGCGAGCAGGTCTGGGCACTTATCGAAGTAAAGGTCAAACCGGAGCCCGAGGCTGGCTTCGACTCTATTGCGGAGCGCATCGCCCGCTATGAGCAGGTGCGTTCGCTTTACCTTGCCTCCGGCACTTACGACTTATTGTTGGTCGTCGTCGATAAAACGGAGCACAAGGTGGCCGATTTCGTCTCGCAGAACCTGGCGCATATCGAGGGCGTGCAGGGAACGGTGACGCACTTCGTACTCAAGCGCTATAAAGAGGACGGCGAAATTTTGAACGGCGGGGAGGGGGCCAGGCGGCAGCAGGTAGTATTGTAAAACGGCAGCAAAAATAACATGACTACTAAAATAAACAATAGAACTAAATTGAATAAAGTAATCTCGGAACGTGCGGAAAAGATATCGCCTTCTGGCATACGTAAATTCTTTGACCTTTTGCAGGGGATGGAGGGCGTGATTTCCCTCGGCGTGGGGGAGCCTGACTATACCACACCCTGGCACATCAGCGAGGCGGCGGTCAGGAGCCTGGAAAAGGGCTATACCATGTACACTTCCAACTCCGGCATCCCGGAACTGCGGGAACTCACGTCTAAATACCTCAAAGAGAAATACGGGGTTGATTACGACCCCTACGGAGAGATATTGATGACGGTGGGCGTCAGCGAAGCCCTGGACCTGGCGATGCGCGCTATCCTCAATCCCGGCGACGAGGTTATCATGACCGACCCGCATTACGTGGCTTATGATTCCTGTGTAATTCTGGCCGAGGGCAAGCCGATAATGGTACCGACCTATCAGAAAAACAACTTCGAGGTCGAAGCTAAGGACATCGAGGCTAGAGTTACCCCTAGAACCAGGGCGATATTAATCGGTTTCCCGGCCAATCCTACCGGCGCGGTGATGCCGCGTCAAAAGTTGCTGGGTATTGCGAAGGTCGCTAAAAAACATAACCTGATTGTAATATCCGACGAGATTTACGCGCGGCTGACCTACGATATGGAACATACCTGCTTCGCCAGTCTGCCGGGCGTGAAAGAGAATACGATACTTCTTGGCGGCTTTTCCAAGGCTTATGCTATGACCGGCTGGCGCATCGGATACGCGGCGGCGCCCAGGGAAATCATCGCCGCAATGACGAAAATACACCAGTACACCATCATGAGCGCGCCCACCCCGGCGCAGGTCGCGGCTATCGAGGCGCTCAAGACCGGCGAGCCGGACGTCGTGGAGATGTTGGAGGACTATAACCGGAGGCGTAAGTTCATCGTCAAGGGTTTGAATGAGATAGGCTTGCCCTGCTTCGAGCCGAAGGGGGCTTTTTATGCCTTCCCCTCCATAACCCCCACCGGCATGACCTCCGAGGAGTTCTCCGAGAAGCTGCTCAAGGAGGAGAAGGTGGCGGTGGTGCCAGGCTTGGCTTTCGGGCGGTGCGGGGAGGGCTACGTGCGCTGCTGCTACGCTACCTCTCTGGCGGATATTGAAGAGGCTTTAGAGCGCATGGCGCGGTTTGTGAAGAGGCACAGGAAGTAGCACCCAACGGCCATGCCTGGATTCCGGCTTTCGCCGGAACGATAAACTGTGGTTTACCAGTTGACAGTAGGGGCGGGTTGAAAACCCGCCCCTTTTTTACCGGGGGCATTTGAAATTTTTTTATTCCAAACAAATCGAGGCTAAACAGCTTTAAAAATTTGTTTTTTGTTATATGTTAACTTAGCTTCATTTTCTCTGTTTTTTGTTTTTTCAATTTGGTTCGTCAGGGGCAATTCAAATATCATTTAATCACTCTTTTTCAAAGTGGGAGGCTGATAGAGGTAGTTTAAGTATAAAGTAGCTGGAGGGAGAATGTAAACAGGATTTTGTCGCTATATAAAGGGGATATAGCTGGTTTAGTATCTCTCTACCACAAAATCAAAAGTGGCTTTTTGTCCTTGTGCTGTATCCTTAAGGTCCACGACCGTCAGCTTTTCAAACAGGGGGTCGGTGGTGTTTTTGCTCTCGCCGGGGAAAAAGAGCTGGGTGGTCAATATGGGAGATTTTTCATTGGCGCGGACTTTTACGTGAAGGTGCGGGGAGCGCATCATATAGTCGCCGGGTCTTAGTGTCTCCAGACTGTAGCGTCCGTCTTCGTCCGTGTACTGGTGGCCGCGCAGGTTATAGTCTTCGTTATCGTAACTGCCGTGGCCGTCGGCGTGCCAGAAATCCAGCCAGGCGCCGGGTACCGGCTGGCCATTTGTATCGAGAACACGTCCCTCTAAAATTAGTTTTGAACCATAGGTCCCCGGCCCAGCTATCGCTTTACGCTCCGGCGAGCCGAATTTGTAATAGGGCCCTTCTTCTACGGCGGCGGTCAGGTCCAGTTTACGATTTGCCTCATTCTTTTCGGGCATAATCATCTTTCTTGGCGAAATTCACTTTTCTATTAATAACATTATATCGTATAAAAAAGAATGTCAATAGCTTGAGCGGGAGTAGTGTATTTAAATCACGGTAGCTGTGCTGCCGGATTCCTTTTGGCTGTCCTGCTTTTTCAGCAGCCATATTATCCCCATCACGCAGATAGCGGCAGCCGCGCCGGCAATAAATGCCCCATTATAACTGCGCATATAATCGTAGATTGCCCCTGCTACCCATGAACCAAGCGCTCCGCCCAGACTAATGACAAAAACGGTCACTCCCATTATCGTAGCCATGGCGCGTGTCCCGAAAAACCTGCCGATAACCAGGGGTATCTGCGTCACTTCACCGCCGTAGGGTATACCGAAAACAACCGCGAAAAGATAGAACGACCAAACCGACCTCGTGAAAATGAGGAGCGTAAAGGAGACTGCTAATGAAACACATAACAGCACCAGACTTTTATATAAACCTATTCTCTCGGCGATAACACCTATCGAGAGACGGCTGGCGATACTCACCGCACCTATTAAGCTGATAAAAGTTGCGGCGACAAGAGGCTGGATGCCGACATCCGTGGCGTAGTTAACGAGGTGCACCATAACAATCTGTATGCCGAAGAAAAACAGAAAGAACATCGCGGTAATCAACAGCAGGCGCGAGTCCCGGATAGCTACTCTGAAGGGGATACCATCGGACGGTGCCTTTTTAGTGCCCTCAACGGGTGGGGTATCGGGCGGTTCGCGGAGAAACAAGGCGGCAAATATCATGAGCGCTCCGGCGGCAATGCCAATTATAAAAAACGATTGCGACCAATCGACGGCATTGATAAGCCTTTCCGAGCCGGGGATGAGCAGCAGAGTGCCCAGTCCGGAACCGGAGGCAACGATGCCGAGAGCCAGACCGCGGTTTTTTGTGAACCACCGCGATACCATGGCGGTGACAATGCCAAAGACCCCGCTCATGCCGATAGATTCGATAATGCCGTAGGCGATAAAAAAGTGCCATAAAGCACTCACTCGGGAGGAAAGCAGGAAACCGGCGCCCATCAAGATACCGGACACCAACATTATTTTCCTGGCGCCGAACTTATCCGCCAGCCAACCGGTCCCGATAGCTGCGGCGCCTCGGATAATGACCGAGAGGGAATATATTAACGATACGGTAGCCCGGTCCCATTGAAAATATCCGGCGAGCGGCTTGAAAAATACGCTATAACTGTAAATCAGGCCGTAAGTAATGAAAATCATCAACGAACAAGCGGCCACAATAACCCAACCGTAGCTGGATGGGTTGGGATTCATGAGAGTCTGGGCTGGAGCTGGATGTTCTCGCATCATACTTATGAGGGAAGGGGCTTAATATTATCCCAGTCCCACCGCCTTGCGGACCCTGGCTAGAGTCTTTTGCGCTATGGGGGTGGCTTTAGCGGCGCCTTCAGCAAGGACTTTATCCAGATAGCCTTTTTCGGACGTTATTTGCTTATAGCGTTCCTGAATCAGGCGCAGGCCTTCGACGACCGCCTCGGCCAGTGCTTTCTTGAAGTCGCTATAGCCTTTGCCCTCGAATTTAGCCTCTATCGCCTGTTTTTTCTCCCCGGTGATGGCGTGGTAAATGGTCAGCAGGTTATAGATGCCCGGGCGGCTCTCGTCGAAGCGGATTTCCTTAAGCGAGTCGGTGGTAGCCCGCATAATCTTGGCGCGGATAACATCCGGCCCATCCAGCAGGGCGATGGCGTGGTTGGGGCCTTCTTCACTGCCGCTCATTTTCCTGGTGGGGTCGTCCAGCCCCATGATGCGCGCGCCGACATCCGCAATCATCGGCTCCGGCAGGGTGAAAATCTCTCCGTAGATATTGTTAAAGCGCTGTGCCGCGTCGCGGGCAAGCTCGACGTGCTGTTTCTGGTCGTCGCCCACCGGCACGACGTCCGTATCGTACAGGAGGATATCGGCCGCCATTAGCGATGGGTAGTCGAAAAGCCCCACGCTTACCTGCTCCTTTTGCTTGGCGGCCTTCTCCTTGTACTGGGTCATGCGGGACATCCAGCCCATCGGGATAAAGCAGTTGAGAATCCAGGCAAGCTCGCTGTGCTCGTGGACGTGCGACTGCACAAAGAGGATGGTGCGCGCCGGGTCGATACCGACGGCTAGAAGCAGTCCGGCAAACTCCTTAATCCTATGTTTCAGCAGCCTGGGGTCCTGGGGGACGGTAATGGCGTGCAGGTCCACGACGCAAATTATGTTATCGTAATTATCCTGCATGGCTACCCAGTGGCGGATTGCCCCCAGGTAGCGGCCGATATGAATCTCGCCGGTAGGCTGGATTCCGGAAAAAACGCGCTTTTTCATGAAGTCCTCCCGATAGGCAAATTTTAACATAAATACGAACGGAGCGACAAGGAGAAAGGAAGGTGAGTTTACAGTTAACAGTAGACAGTTGACAGTTATTAGACAACGATTTAAATTTAAGGAAAAAGTGTGATGGGGTAAAAAGAAGGGGGATTATAAATATGAATGATGAGATTAATGAAGAAAATTTTGATCCTTCTATGCATATAGTTCCAATAGACAAAGATGGAATACTGCCTTTTAAGGTCCTAGGTAAAGATGATGATAAAACCAACGGTACATTTTTTGCTGTCACTGAAAACGGAAGGATATCAGCATTTCCCGCAAAATGGGAAAGGGTACTCATAGGTGGGAAATATGAAGCTTATACTTGTTTGTTTGAACGAGTGATAAAATCTTATATTGATAAGAATTACCCAGGAGGGAAAAACTCAACCGGTAAAAATATAAAACAATACCTAATGACTTGTGTCGCGTATTCTTTTGAAACATATAGTAAAATAATATTTGATGTAGTCGGATTTCCTGATAAATCGAAAAATATCAAATACCTTCATAAAGCACTCAAATCTTTATATAAGTCTCAACAATTCGGAGATACGCATTGGAAAACAGTTGAAGCCCAGCTTTCGGCTGAACCCATGGTAATCTGGATTAATGAGATGATAAAAGCCTTAAAAGAACGAGGTTGGGCGGATTTCGTGAGGGAAGGTCTTGAGCAAGAAACGTAAACTACATATTTCTCAAAATCACGAGTCTATTGAGTACCTGCACTCTCTCCGACAAATAGCATGGGCTTTAATTTCTTATCGAAAATCTTTTATTTTCACCTCATTATCGCATATCTAGGCGGAGGTTTAGCACCAGGAGGGTATACCCAATCTTTCCATGTAGGTGTAAAGAATAATTTATGGCATTTTCTACAACGCCATCTTGCCAATAAATGGAATCCTCGTCTTTTATGTATTCGCATGCTATGGCAACGTGGGCACTCGGCTATTGTTTCATAGTGTTCTCCGCCGTTTGGCATTCCTACATTCTCTCCGGAGCGGTCATGCCCATCAGGTTCAGGGTCCTCCCCAGCACCAGCTTGGCGGCTTTCACCAGCTTGAGGCGCGCCGAGGTCAGGGCTTTATTATCGGAGACAACGCGGCAGTCGCGGTAAAAAGCGTGGAAAACGGTGGCCAGGTCCTGCGCGTAATAGGTAAGGTGGTGGGGCTCCAGCGTCAGGGATATTGTCTCCACCAGTTCCGGCAGGAGCAGCATTTTACGTATCAGCGTCAGTTCCGGTTCCGTGGTCAGTAAGGAAACGTCGCCGCCTTTGTCGGTAGCCCCTCTTTCCTCCGCCAATTTTAAGATACTGGCGATGCGCGCGTGGGCGTACTGCACATAATAGACAGGGTTTTCCGCGCTCTGCTTTTTCGCCAACTCCATGTCGAAGTCCATCTGGGCGTCGGCGGCGCGTGACAGGAGGATAAAGCGGCAGGCGTCAGGGCCGACCTCTTCCAGAAGCTCCCGCAGTGTAATCATGTCGCCGGTACGACGGGAAATCCTAACAACCTCGCCGCCGCGCCGCATGGTGACCATCTGGTTAACGATTATTTCAAGTCGCGTAGGGTCGATTTCCAGAGCGCTGACGACGGCTTTCATGCGGGAGACGTGCCCCATGTGGTCGGCGCCCCAGATATTGATAACCTTATCGAACTTGCGTTCGATGAATTTGTTATAGTGATAAGCGATATCGGCGGCGAAATAGGTGGGAGAGCCGTTGCTGCGGATGACGACGTTATCTTTGTCCTCGCCCAGGGCGGTCGAGACGAACCAGGTGGCGCCTTCTTTTTCCGCGATGTATCCCTTCTTCTTCAGCAGCTTCATCACCTTGTCGAACTGCCCGTTCTCATACAGGGTCTTCTCACTGTACCAGACGTCGTATTCAACGCGGAGGTTTTTCAGGTCCTCCCGAGTATCGGCGAGAATTTTTGTCAGTCCCACTTCCCCTAGCTTATCAATGCCTTCTACCTCGGGCATTTTCAGATAACGGTCGCCTTCCTCGCGGACTATCTCTTTGGCCAGGTCCACCATATAGTTGCCGTGATAGCCGTCCTCGGGCATCGCCGCGTCTTTGCCGAGCGCCTGCCGGTAGCGCGCCCAGAGCGAGTTGCGGAAGGCATCCATCTGGCTGCCGGAGTCGTTAAAATAATACTCTTTAATTACATCGAAGCCGCCGGCGGTCATTACATTACATAAGGTACTGCCCAGCACGGCGCCCCGCCCGTGCCCCACGTGGATAGGCCCGGTGGGATTAACACTCACGAACTCTATCTGGATTTTCTTGCCCTTGCCCAGCGGGATGTTGCCGTAGCCATTGCCCTCCGCCAGTATTGCATTCACCTGTTTTGCCAGCCATTCTTTTTTCAGGGTGAAGTTGATGAATCCCGGTGGGGCAACATCTACCTTGGCAATCTCCGGGGAGCGTGTTATGAAGCTAATTATTGCCTTAGCGATATCCAGGGGTTTCATCCGGGCTTCCTTCGCCAGCTTTAGAGCGACGCTGGATGAATAATCGCCGTGCTCCGGGTTCTGCGGGTGCTCGATTACTATTTCCGGGAGGGTAAAGGCGGGGAGCTTGCCGGCTTTTTGCGCCTCTTTAAAGGCTTTGGTGAGTAAATCGGCTATCGCTTGTTTGAGCATTTAATTAACATTCCCGGTCGGTTTAGCTGAAATGACAGCTAAATTATAGCATAATGAGACTGGAATTGATATTTGATTTTCCCGCGTATAAAGGCGATAATTTTAGGGATTATTGATAACAAAAATGCGGAGATAGATGAATGAAATTTTTCAAATTATTCCTGGCTGCCGTAATCTTTCTAACCGGTATTGCGACGCTGAGCGCCTGCCAGACGCTAAATGCGCCGATTGAGGACTACACCTGGGTCCTGACCTCGTACGGCCAGGCGGGCAATATGAAAGCCCCTCTAGAAGGCACGGAGATAACCGTAACCTTTGACAGTAAAGAGAAAGAGGTCAGCGGCAACAGCGGCTGTAACCATTATAGCGGCACCTATACGGTAGACGGACTCGACCTTACGATTGGCGAGAACATGGCTGTGACGGAGATGTGGTGTGGGGATGATAAAGGCGAGCAGGAACGGCAGTACCTGGAAGCTCTGCAGGCTGCCCAGAGCTTCCAGATGGACCACGGCAACCTGATTATCAAATGCGGCAAGCAGACGTTGAATTTCAAGAGGAAATAAAGGGTAAAAAGCAGGGCCGATGCCGGAAAAACTAACGCTGGAAGTCAAGAGAAGTGCAGACCTTTCGGAACGTGAATATACGGAAATACTAAAGCTTTGCACTGGCGCTTACGGGAGGGACTACCGTCCCTTTATGGCATCCTTCCGTGATGCCACCCATGTCCTGGGGCGTATCAGTGGCAGGTTGGCCAGCCATGCCCTGTGGGTTACGCGTCGACTGCAGAATGCTGGGCTTGAACTATGGCGTACCGCCTACGTGGAAGCCGTAGCTACCGATGAACGCTATCGCCGGAAGGGTTATGCCTCGGCGGTGTTGCGTCGCCTGGCTGTGGAGATAACCGACTATGATATCGGCGGACTATGCACGGGTCATTCTTTCGATTTATATTCCAAGCTGGGGTGGCGGTTGTGGCGGGGGCCCCTTTTTATCCGAACAGATAAAGGGACATTAGCCACTCCAGAAGAAAAAGGCGTTAAGATTTTGGTGCTACCTAAAACACCGCCGCTTGATCTTGATGCGTCTCTTTCCGCCGAATGGCGCGAGGGCGAACTGTGGTAAGAGCTAGATTCAATATAGTCAGCTAAAATATATTTTCTTATTTCTTTTTAAGGTTATCTAAATAACCACCCAAAAGTTGTTGACAAAGTAGTTACCCTGTGCTATCCTTATATTTGCGTATGATGAAGGCAGAAACATAGTAAGATAAAACTGGTGGCAAATAGCCAGACAGATAGGGTCTGGTGGCAAAACCGCCAGACCTTTTCTTTTGCCTTCCGCACTTTAAAAACTGAATAAAGTTGTTGAGTGTCAAAAAAATAAGATCTAATATCAAACCTGAAGCAGGTCAAGCGCAAAGGGCATACGGTGGATGCCTTGGTATCAAGGGCCGAAGAAGGGCGTGGCA